>CADBMW010000249.1 GCA_902795855.1 uncultured Lachnospiraceae bacterium | reverse complement strand
ACTGCGGCATACCTGTCAACTCCTTCCGTTAAAATCTTAAAGAACCGTGGTTCTCATCTCATATATCATCCTGCCGGAGCAGATTTTCACTCCCACACTTGAGAACAATAATACTGAATAAATTATAGCAAAAATCCGTGGCTTATTTCAACGGATTTTTCAGAAATTTTCCCGAACGAGAAACAGGCGAGAACCACTGCCTCGCCTGCAAAGAGTGTATCACAGATGTGGATATGAGCGCAGATCCAAAAGGTGCCTGGCACCCTTAAGTTAGTTAGCTATGGTATTTATGATCATTTCGCCGTCTTCTGCAGCGCTGGTTATTATCTTCATTGATTCAACGTCTGCAAAGTTGAATTCTGAAGAATCAAAACTCTCTGGCCTTACAAAAACTGTCTGGAGCTGATGCTTATACTCATAGCTTCCGGTTATTATATCCTGCTTGTACAGCTGAACTGCCAGCGAAGGATAAACCAGTGTCGGTTCTTCTGCACTTACTGTTTTTCCACTTCCGTCTGTCAGCTCCACTCTATAGCTGTAGCTTTTATTTATCTTTTCTGTATCCTCTCTCATATCAGCCATGGCAAAGGTTATCGCGCCTTCAGATATATCTATAGATGGAAATGTCACATCTACAGAAACTTCTTGGGAGGAGTCATCTCTCTTCTCCCAGGAGCACGACAGAACATGATCATCACTTTCTCCACCATCACCTCTGGAATATGTATCGATATTCCAGGTCTTCATGCCTGTACAGTTGATGGAAGTTCCTGACTGAGAATGATTTATTTCTACAGTATCATCAAAGGAGCACAGGTTTTTATAAGTCGAATCATAATAATTTGTTATATATGTAGTGTCCGGCAGATAGCTTCTATACTCGGAGACATCTGAAAGAAGAGATTTATAAATATCATTTTTATTCAGAGTTGTTTCCAGGAAGGTTCTGATGTAAGCCTTTGCGATAAGCTTCTGATCCGCCTCATCCAGAAAATTAGCTGTGTTAAGGAAGTTATTCATGGTGCCTTCAATATCGTACCTGCCCCACCGGCTGTTAAACTGACCATGATTAGCACCAAGAATATAAACCGACGACTTCATATAGAAGTTATCATTATCATTTGAAAATGAGATATTATTGTATTGTTTTTCACCCATCATGTCGCTGACATCCTGATCATTAGCACCATGAATGATAAGGTAATTAACATCTGATATTTCAACCGACTGATTAACCGGTCGATACTGGTCTACGCATGGGGCAATGGCAACTATGGAAGTAATATTAAAATGATAATCAAAGCTAATATTTCCATCCTCCGGATATTTATCAAGATCATTAAACAGATAGGCTGTTGCAACTATCTCTCCACCTCTGGAATGACCTCCGATTACTACTTTCTCCTCATCTAAAAGACCATATAGTGGACCGTCCGAAAGGTTATTTTGTCTAAACATTTCCTTCATATTATCCAGAAGAAGGATAGCTCGTTTATCATTTCCCTCTTCGGTACAATTGATTATATTCTCATCAACTGAAATCACCACAAATCCATTTGACGCCAGATACTCTCCAATATAATCATAGCCAAGATATGACGGAACAGTGGAATCATGGTTACCATGTACCATAAAGAATACCGGACAGTTTGTTTGACCGGCAGGATACCAGATCTGCCCCTTTACAGGAACCTTCTTCAAATCATAATCACTAAAGGTATCCACCATAAATGCATTAAAACCGCTTCTATCCTGAACTGAATCAAATATGCTGTAGTCCAGAGTTTCTGTAACAATATCAGCATCCGTCTCAGGCCCATAGGATAAAGTGGCCACCTCGTACTGTCCGTTTTTAAGGAATTCTCCAAAGCCCTCAGCCTGAGCCACATTGGTTTTCTCAATCTGATTATAAAAATCTATTCTGCTCTTGCCAAAACTGTCACTAAAGAAAAAGAACGCAAAAACTCCGATATATGCCACAGAAAAGGCACCTAATATATAAGCAAAAGCCTGTTTGAATCTCTTCGTTCTAATGAAGCCGCATATAATTCTCGCCACAATATCAACTGCCAGAGTAAGCAGAAAACAGCAGCCATAAGCAAAGAAAAATTCACTCATCTGATTTGCGCCTATGGCAGAAAATGACACAACAAATGCCACAATGAAGAAATATGATTTGCATCTTTTTCCGGCGCCAAAAACAAGCTTTAAAACCAGATTCAAGATTTCGCTCGCCGCAGCTATAAGAGCCGCTCCTACCAGAAAACATAGACCGGCCGGAACACGACCATAAGTATATCCTTCAAGCATCCAGACAATAAAAAAAGTACCAAGAACAGTTTCTGCTATCATAGCAGCTGTCCTTCCACTCTTCATAAACTCACGTGCCGGAGCAGTCTTCCTTTTAACAAAGCCTATGGCTCTTGAAATCTTTTTTGGTTTTTTTATCTTTTCTCTTTTTTCTGACTGATTTTCAGAAACTTCTTCTATATTTTTATCATTCGCATTCATTTAGCTTATTACCTTTCCGTAAACTTAATGGTGACAGGCACCCTTAAGTTATCCCTTAGTTGTTTCATCCGGATAGTCCCAGAATTCACCCTTATGGAAATTCTCATTTCCCAAAGGTGTAGCTGTCAGCTTAAATATCACGCAACCATCAGGGCAAACTATTGTCTTAGAATATTTACCGTCACCGCCCAGATTCTCAAGATTTCCTCCGCTCCTTATGGCCTCCATCAATGGATACAGCATCATCATTGTTTTTGAACAGATTCCATATCCATCTTTATTGACCGGACATCCATAAGTACATTTATAGATATCACCTATTTCTTCTCCATTTCTACAATATCTCTCTGTATGGTCACCGTGTAAAAAACCAACCACTTCTATTGTAAACTCGTATTCTTCATCGTACCACTTTTTCATTTAATCCTCCATTTTCATTATTTATAACCCATTAATACCTTAAATCGGAGAAATGTGCAATATTAATCCTTTAAGCAGCCAATAGGAATAACATATACGCCATCATGTCGACAATAGGCATAGTCACCCGTTCCAGTGAGAACCATTAGAAATGACGGTTTATTCATTAGAGCAGTATCAATTTTGGTTTCCATAGATTTTAAGCTTGCTGCACCTTCATCAATCAACTTATCTCCCCCCAACTTTATTTCAATCAAACCATATTTCCCATTTTTCAGATGAACAACAGCATCACATTCCTGTCCATCCTTATCGCGGTAATGGTATACTTCACCATTCAATGCATCCGCAAAAACTCGCAAATCCCGAATGCACAGAGTTTCAAAAAGAAATCCAAAAGTTTTCAGATCAATCATCAAATCCTTGGGACCTATTCCCAATGCCGCAACTGCAATTGATGGATCAACGTAATACCGAGTATCAGAAGAACGAATTGCTGTCTTGGATCGTAGATTAGGATTCCACGCAGGCATATCCTCCACAACAAAAATCTTTCTAAGTGCGTTCAAATAAGACGCAACTGTTTCCTCATTAATGGTGCTCTCATCATTAACTGCAACATCTTGCGCCAACACTGTATTGGGCACCTGACTACCTTGATTTCGAGCATAGGATCTCATCAGCCTGCGAACACGTTCAGGATTCTTTTGCACATTATCTGCCCGATTAATATCAGAACGAACCACCGCATCGTAGTAATCCATGGCCTGATCCAACGCTATTTCATCTCGCATATTTACAGATTGAGGCCATCCACCACGACACACAAGAAAAGCCAACCGTTCAATATCAAGAGTAGACTCTGCCTCAACCTCTTTTTCGCCATCAAAAAGTGCTTTCAGGCTGACTCCTCCATTGGAGTCTCCCGATTCATATAGACTCATAGGCCTCATGGTTAGCCAAGTGAATCGACCAGTTCCTGAATGGGTAATATCCTTGCTGTCCGCAGGTACAGCAGAGCCGGTAAGCACAAATTGTCCAAGTTCTCCACGATGATCAACCTCAAAGCGAATCGCATCCCACAATTTGGGAGCAATTTGCCACTCATCAATCAACCTTGGGGTAGCGCCCTTCAGAAGCATTTTGGGGTTCAATTCGGACATTGTGATGTTCTGTTCCTTTTTTTCCGGTTCATCCATATACAGAACACTTTCAGCAATCTGCTCAGCAGTTGTAGTCTTACCACACCATTTAGGTCCCTCTATCAAAACCGCACCTTTTCCTTCAAGTTTCCGGCTCAAAATATCATCTGCAATTCTTTTCCTATAATCCTTCATCGTAGTCACCCCATTTTTATAGTATACCCATATTATATGCTATATTTTATAGTTTATCAACGAAAATCCGACGATTGGCGGATTATTATTCCGATGATTGGCGGATTATTATTCCGACGATTGACAAAAAGAAGGTGCCTGTCACCGTTACGATTGTGTTACATTTTGTAACACTTTCGTAACGGTGACAGGCACCCTTAAGTTTTTATTTTACCGTTACATCTACTGT
>CADBMW010000248.1 GCA_902795855.1 uncultured Lachnospiraceae bacterium | reverse complement strand
CCATAATAACTATCATTATTGGTTCTACCATTGCCACAAGCTTTTCTATAGCAATCTCAGCATCATAATCCATCTGGTCGGCAATCGATACAAGCATTGAATCAAGTGCTCCTGTCTCTTCACCAACTGCAACCGAGGATGGAAGCTTTCTAACAAATCCGTCTATATCCGCCAGTGCATCCGATAACGCCTTACCTGATCGTATAGCCGCTATCATATCATCAAACTGGCTTTCAATATATGTATTTCCAATGGTTGTTTTTGCTATTTGCAGACAAGTTACTATAGGAATACCTGCCGAATACATACTTGCAAGAGTACGGGAAAATCTGGCAGTATAAATAATCTTTCTTAGCTTTCCTATCTTCGGAAGATGTATTTCCATCTTATCCAGCAGCAGCTTCACCGAAGGTATAGAAGTAACAATTTTTATAATCATAAAAATGATGACGCCGAAAAGTATCAAAAGATACCATTTGTTGGCAACAAAATCACTTATTGCCATAAGTATAACCGTAGGAGTAGGCAAAGTCTCCATTTGTTCAAAAAGCGAACTGAACTGCGGAAGAACAAATCCCATAATAACGATTACAACTATTACAATCAGAACTCCTAAGATTTTCGGATAGGTAGTTGAGCTCTTTATCTTCTGTTGAAGTCTGTACTCCTTGCTGTAATACTCAGCCATATTTGCGGCTGTAGTATCCATATTTCCACCGGACTCAGCGCTTCGAAGCATATTTACAAAGAGTGTAGGGAAGGTTCCACCCTGCTCTTCCAATGCATCTGAAAGTGTCATACCTGACCTTACCAGTCTAAGTACATCTGAGTAAATTTTCCTCTCCGAATCCTTAATAGATTCATCCTCGGAGATGATTGCAAGCGCTCTGGCAAGGGTTACTCCAGCTCCCAGAAGCTTGCTCAGATTACGTGAAAAATCAGCAATTCTGTCAAACTTCAGCTTTTTGTAGGACCTTTTTGCCTGATCAGCTTCCTTAGCTTCGATAAGAAGAAGGCTCTGCGATTTCAGTTTTCCCTGAAGCTCTGCTTCATCATTTGCTCTTAACTGACCGGATATTATCTTTCCATCAGCAGTTTGAGCTCTATACCTGTAGGCAGCCATACTTTAACTCCATTCACTATAGAAATCATTACACACGTTATTATATCATATTTTTCAACTTTGTATCCTATCAAATAGAATGCAAATAACAACTACAACCAGCCCTGACAGCAAAAACGCTGCTAGTGCCTGTAGTTTTATACCAAGAAGTAATGTCGAAGCCACTGCCGACACTCCTCCAATAAGCTCTACAATTGTATATCTTACGGAAATCTTCTCCCCACAATAACGGCATTTGCCGCGAAGACTTGTCCATGAAATAATTGGTATCAGATCCTTTGGCGCAAGCTCATGATGGCAGCTTGTGCACATAGACTTCCCTTTTGTAAAACCCATTCTTCTCGGAAGTCTGTAAATAACTACATTTAAAAACGAAAAGATACTTGCTCCGATTGCGAAAAATACTGTTTCAATTACAAACCTTGCAAGAAATATTGACAAACTCAACCAGAACATGCTATCAGTCATCACTCAGCCTCATCAAATGTATAAACTCGATAAACCAGATCAACCTCCCATTTCACCTTATCATTTCTCTTTGTAAAGGTTACTATATAGTTTTTCCAATAATAGGTAAGTCCAGTGATCTCATGTTCTACCGGATCATATGAATCAAGTTCAACATATCCACTCGGAGTATAAAGCGCCTCCATCTTCTCCAGTACGCCTTCTTCGAGTCCGTCATAATTGAGTGGATTATAAATCGTTTTGCCCTTTCCATACATTTCGATATCGGCCGCAGCCAGCGCAAGCTTGCAGTTCTTCGCCTCACGAAGCGCAGTTTTAGCATTTATTTTAATCCTGAAAAATGTAAATATCGCAAATCCCACTATAAATGCTATCGCTACTATAAGCAATATCTTAAAAAATTTATTTACTTTTAATCTAAATGCCGATTCTCGTTCCATTAGCGTTCTATAGTATCCCCATCATATAAATTATAGTACTTTCAACGATTCCATATTTTCAAGAATTACGGAATTGCTGGTAGTTCCTTATTACCAAGAATTATGGTGCTGCAGGTTCCTCCTCAGGAACATTATACATCTTTATGAACCTATGGAAATAATAATCCCCATATCTGTCACTGTTCAGTTTCAGAAGAACCAGTACTACATTATGTCCATAATCATTCATATTCACATCTGCAAGTCCATACTGTGTAGGAATCGAAGCCGACGTATCTCCACCCCTGATAAACTTGAGCTCTTCTACAGTAAAGTAATTATATACAGAATCTGCAAAATACCAATCAGATTCATCAAGACTCAGAGCATCTACCTTTTCTCCATTCTCTCTGATTATTATATCATGATAATGAATAATTATTTTTTTATTTTGCATATATATACTTAAATGCGTATCAGTTTTATTATACAGTTCAATCACATCATGTGTCGAATTAATTTCCGGATCCTTTGACTCGAAAATTGCGCCGTCAATCTCGGACTCAATCTTTTCAAT
>CADBMW010000247.1 GCA_902795855.1 uncultured Lachnospiraceae bacterium | reverse complement strand
TTCCTCATGTTTCAGCGTGTCATAAGGTCAACATGCTTTTCCTGCAAGCAGGAACGCATTTTGACTTTTGACACTTATGTCATATTATGCCTGTGTATGTTTTCCTGTCTTTCTTTCTATCAGTCTTCCGTAGGATACTGAGGTTCCATGTCTGTAATCAGGATTCTGATACCTCTGTTCTATTATATTTATGCACTGATAGATCATTTCTTCTATATTTACACGGTAGGTGGTTATCTCATAATTGCCTTCAGCAGCAAGGCCGTCGAAATCATCATATCCCACTACTGCCACATCCTCCGGAACACTGTAGCCCTTTTCCTTCAGAGCATTTATAAGCCTGTGAGCCGCAGTATCGCAGTTACATACAAATGCATCCGGAAGTTTTTTCGGAAGCACAAGATCCACCAGTTTATTCCCTTCATCTTCTCTGTCAATGATAAGATAGGAATCCTCATATGGAATATCCTTCATAATGAGATATTTTCTGTATCCCATATATCTGTCCAGAATACTTCTGGTACTTCTGAAGTTACCCACATAGCCTATCTTTTCATATCCCTGTTTAAAGAGATATCTTGTCAGGAGATAACCGCCATTTACGTTATCACTTACCACACAGTCAAAATCAAAGTCTTCATTTTCAAAGTCAAAGAGAATAACACTCTTTTCTGTTTTTTCGAGGCACTCCAGATATTTTCTGTCCATTTCTCCCAGAACTATCAGCTGCTCAACAGTTTTTACTGACAGCAGGCTCGGAAGGATACCATTTTTTTCATCATCCTCTCTTATTACCTCAAGTATTCCAATCATTCCTCTCTGAGTCATTTCCAGAAGTATCTTCTGACAGACTGTGAGATAAAAGGATCCATCACCTACAAATCTCTCGGCAATGATCACGCCTATATTTTTATTTTCCTGTTCTGCCTCTGTGCTTTTTCTGAAGACATAGCCCAGCTCTTTGGCTTTTTCTTTTATCTCTTCTCTAAGCCTTTCACCTACGCCCTCTTTTCCTGCAAGAGCTTTTGAGACTGTAACTATACTTACATCCAGCTCCTGTGCTATATCCTTCATTGTGACCTTCTTACCCTGATTCATACTTTTTCTGTCTCCTTCTATTATATAATCATACTCCACTCATCTACTCTGCATATTTCATCAGCGCATCTACAATATCCTGATAGATAAAATATTTTCCTGTCCTGTAGTAAAGTCCGAAGTTTTCTCCATTACCGGAGAAGGAATTGTTATCCCACCATAGGCAGGTCATTCCCCTTGCCCGGGCTGCCGCTATATAATACGCCGCATAATCAACTCTCTCCTGGACATTGTCTTCCTTTTTTACATTCTTCTTGGCAAGGGCTCCAAACTCACCTATAACCACCGGAACCCCCACCACTATAAACTTCTTATAAAGCCTGTCCATAAATGAATCTATTTCATCTGTACAATTTTTTCGTTCCGAATCAAAATGGGCTGTGCCCTTAGTATTCAGGGCAAAGTCATATGGAGTATACGCATGCACGGACACCAAAAGCTTATCTGTTACGCCTTCCTTATCCTCAGGCATCCTGAAGCCCAGGTTAAGCGCCCCCTCCGGCGATGCATCATAGCCGGGACACATGAGATATCTGTTTTCATTATTTCCTCCGGACTTTCTGACCGTGTCTACAAATACCTGATTCAGTTCATTTATACAATTAACTGCATCATTACATTCATCTGATCCCTTTAAAACCCATTCATACTCCGTATCCACAAGCCTTGGTTCATTCATGGATTCAAAGATCAGCTTGTCGTCATAGTCTTTGAATTCCTCAGCAATCTGTGTCCAGATTCTTTCTATGTAATGCTTTGACTGCTCCAAATGGGCTGTATCCGGATAGAAACCATTTGCCTCCGGATGATTATCATGATGGATATTTATTATCACATGCATTCCGTCATTTATGCCCCAATCGGCAACCTCTTTTACTCTGGCCATCCATTTATCAGAAATGGTATAGTCATCATCTACGAAATGATTATGCCAGGATACCGGCAGTCTCATGGTTTCAAAGCCTGCAGCATGAAAATCCTTAATATTCTGCTCCACTGTTACATTGGACTGCCATGCCGTCTCAGTGTCCATATCATTTTCCAGGGATTTGCCATCTACAAATGCATCAAAGGTATTTCCGAGACTGAAGCCTATCTTCAGGTTCTTTACATATTCAAATGCTTCACTATCCGGTATTTCATATTTCTCCATAGCAACCTCCGGTATTTCTATAACCTTTTCTTCTTCGGAAGCCTTTTCAGTGGTCTGCTGCGACGCTTCCGTACCACCTTGCTCTGCCTCTGTTTTTTCTTCTGTGGCCGTATTTCCACAGCCCGGTAAAATAAGCATCAGTGCCATACATACCGCCAGCCTTTTTATTACTTTTCCTTTCATATCTTTACTACTCAACTCCTTTTAGATATAAATACAAACTGTTTATAAATGCTCTGACTTCTATCTTGTCAGTATTACGAAGCAGATGGCTGGTGCAGGTCATTATATATTTACCGTTGATTCTTTCTTCCATCAGCATACCAAGACTATGGGCTCTTTCTATGTTATCAATGCATCGGACGATTATTCTTCTGAAATCATCCTGATCTGCAGTCTTATTTTGGTTTACATAATTCTTTTCTTCCAGTACATTTTTTTCTTCAATGATCATCTGGGAATCAGATACCAGGTTGTACCATACTGGTGTACTGTAAAACTCTGTAGGAAACGCTTCAAACACCGGATGGTCTGAATCAATCAGAAGTCCAAGAGTTCCGATCGGAACTTCCTTTCCCATGGACTCACTTATATTTCTAAACATGGGATAGCACCAGAAATCTGTTGCATACATTCCCGAAATACTTTCTCCATCTTCAAAGCTTTCAGGAAGATACAGTATCTTATCTACAGCTTTTTCATTTAAGGATTCTAAGTTTTTCAAATCCGAAACAATCTCTATTCCGTCTTTGTTAAATTGTTCTCTCACCTTATCTTCTGAATCCAGGTGCTGGTTTTTCGGAAATACATAGAGTTCATATGAATTGTATACATCATACTTTCCGATCACCTTTCCGTTTTCTTTTTCAGTTTCCACTCTTATATTTTTAAAGTCTTCATCCTTATGTTTAAGACTTAATTTCAAATTTATCTTTGCAGGCTTTTCTACTTCAGGCAGCCTTATGGTATATTTACCATAGGAACTAATTCCCATAGTATTTGATATTTTTAAATCCTGGGGTGAAAGTCTCAGAACTACGCTATCTATAGTTTTTCTTTCCTTTAGTTTAGATTCTTGTTTAGCCTCATGTTCCCTACTGATTTCAACAACAAGCTCTAAATCCTCAGGAAACAATGCCGGATTATAATTGCTTATCAGATATTCTGCAGTAAACTCAGATCCGCTTTCATATATAAATGAATCAAAGGCAGCCATTACTACTGTATCATTACAAAATGCCTTCCACAGCTTT
This sequence comes from uncultured Lachnospiraceae bacterium, assembly GCA_902795855.1. Taxonomy (GTDB): domain Bacteria; phylum Bacillota; class Clostridia; order Lachnospirales; family Lachnospiraceae; genus Eubacterium_Q. The sequence continues at coordinate 4,655 of CADBMW010000247.1, read as the reverse complement.
GGACTTATGAGTCCCTTTGAATCCATAAAGGCATCCAGAATACCTACAAAGGCTCCTCCCTGTCCGGGAAAATCCTGAAGATCAAGAATCTGATAACCGGAAAGACCCCTTGACTTATGTGCCGCCTCCAGCTCCAGTTTATAGCACTGAACTGCCAGCTTTCCGGAAGCCTTCGTAAAATCCTCAGCCAGATTTTCCAGACCTCTTCTTTTAAGCCGTTCTCTATAGATTTCATACTGCCCGGCTTTAAGAACTCCCGTATATTTATTCTCATCCTTTATGGAAGGATATATACAGTACTGCCCTATCTCATGGCTAATGACAGGTTTATTAATTTCGTCCAAATCATAAGAATGATTCATAGCCGGTTCCTGTGTCTGAACAAAGCCAAGAGGCGCATCGCACTGCGCATAGGAACCTCTGATAAGTCTGTTTCTGTCAAATCTTACCCCTACAAAATAATCATCCTCAGGTATAAGCTTTGGCATGAACTGAAAATTATTTGAGCCCTGGGTAAAGAGCTTATCGTCTCTGATTCCTTTTAAATGACTTATGATCTCTCCCAGCCTTTTTTCATTTCCCCATAATTCATTTCCCAGAGAAAGCATGGTAAAGGACGGATGATTACCGAAGTGTTTAAGGATAAGCTCCCCTTCCTTTATAAGAAACTCCTGTTCAGCTTCATTAAACCCCTCTTCTCCCGGGGCATTTATAGTTCCCCAAAATTCCAGTTCAGGACTCATATATATGCCCAACATATCTGCCGCCGTAAATGCTGCATCAGGCGGACAGCAGGTATGAAATCTGTAATGATTTATTCCGTATTCCCTGCCTACTTCCATTACCTTCAGCCATCCCTTCACATCAGTAGGAGCCGCTCCCGTAAGCGGAAATACCATTCCGTCATGTTTTCCTCTAAGAAATACTTTTTGGTTATTAAGTAATATATCCATTCCTGAAGTTTTTATAATTCTGAAGCCTGCATCAGTTATGTAAACCTCTTTATACTTCGGTATAGATATTTCTATCTTATAAAGATTTCGTTCATATTCGCTCCAGGGTTTGATCCTGTCTGAAGAAATCACAAGCTCCGGAAATGATTTATTTAAAGACAAGGCTGCATCTAAAATAAAGGTTTTCTCCAATATAAATGGCACCTCATTATACCTGGAGTCATATTCATACAGCTTTATATTTATTTCTGTATCACAAAATCCCTTTCCTCCAAGCTCCAGTCTTACCTTAAAGGATGGGATATCATTTATAAATTCAGATCTCACATCCACGGAATTTATGTAAACCTCAGGAAGGATGTCTATGGAAATTTTTCCCAGAATTCCGCACCAGTTAGTCTGGGTATCAGGAGATGTCAGATGGCCTCCCGGAGTCGGATAATCCAGATTTGATACCAGAATGTCAATCCTGACTTCCTGCTGATTCACATTAACACATTTATATATTCCATCTGTAATATCATATATATGAGGAGCAACCAGACTGTTATCCGTATTACAGGATGTTATTTCATTCCCATTTATCCATACTCTGGTAATCCTGGTTCTTTCCATATAAAGATGATACTTATTCTTTTCCGAATCAGCGGAGTATATATCTTTTATATAAATGACTTTAGAAAGGAGAATACTTCCAGAGAAGGGATAGACTTCAGTAAGGTGCCACTCTTCTTTTTTATTATTTTTGTTTCCTTTTTGTGACAGTGCCGTTGTGGATGGCAGGATTATTACATCTGAAAAATGATTTTCATCAGAAAATACATAATCAGAAGCCTTTATTCCATCATACATTTTAAGCTTCCATTCACCGGAAAGATCAAAGGAATCTACCATCACACACCTCAAAATTTAAGTTGTTTTTATTATAAAACTAAAAATTAGTTTTGTCACTAATTTTTAAGTAAATTTCTTAAATTTAACTAAATTTTATTCCTATAAAGAAAAAAGAGTGTCGCACACGACACTCTCATTAGTTTACATAACTATTTTATTATCTTGGTATCATAATTGACAGTTCAAATCGATTGCCTTCTGACTGAGCTTTCAGAAGCCCATCATACTCTTCCACCGTCTGACGAATATTTCTAAGTCCGAAGCCGTGATGTTCTGTGTCCTTCTTTGAAGTATAACCGGAACTGCTGAAAAGCTTATCAACATCCACCTCTTCCCTGGCAGAATTCGATATATTCACCACAAAGAACTGACCGGTTCTTTTTATCTTCATATCAACCCATGGCTTTGTTTCATCATCCTCATTTGACTCCACATGAGCTGCAGCTTCTATGGCATTATCCAATGCATTGGCAAATATACTGCAGGTATCCATAGGCTTCATATTCAGGCCGCCGTCTATTACTCCATCATTGGTGAAGCTTATATCCATCTCCTTCATTTTAGCCGCCTTCATGGCAACTATACAGTCCAGCATCTCATCACCTGTTATATACTGAGGTGAAAGAGCCTGAACGTCTCCCAGAAGCTCCTTTAGATGTTCACTGGCCTCATCAACCTTCCCCTCATTCAGAAGCATATTTGTTAATGAAAGATTATTTATAATGTCATGTCTAAAGGCTCTTGTTTCAGTCTGCGAACGCTTGTACTGCTCTATATAATCAAGCTCTGCATTAAGGTAATTCTCCTGATATTTATTCTTTTCCTCCAGGCTTATCTCAGCCGCTATCATTACCATTATGATAGGGGCTATACCACCAAGGATAGGAATTAGCACTGCAAATATATAGCTGAGAATCTTATATTTCGCTTCTAAAATTTCACCTCCGAGAGGCATAGCCGGGAATATCTGGAAGATAAAAAGCCAGACCACAAATATAATCCTGTCTCTGATTCTTAGCACATAGAATTTTTTCTTTCTGAAAAAACCAAAGTAAAGCACAAAGAATAATAAAACAGATATAACTCCTGTAATCATTACTGACCAGAATGTAAGCATCATAGTATCATGAATATTCACTCCGGACATCATATCCATCAATGTATCTTCTTTTCCACCCTTTATGTATACAAGTATATACATGGACATTGAATTAACATATGAATAATAGAGATATAAACACACTGTGGATTCTATAGCTCTGAGAATCTTATGTTCTTTATATGTGATCAGGTAGAATATAAATGCATAACCAAAAGCCGCCAAATTCAGAATTGTTGTACTAAGCTTTGAAAAATGGTAATACTCAGCATAGATTTCATCTGAGATGTCTAAATTATATAAATCCTCTACGCTAGGAAACATTTTAGAAAGTACAATAGCTGAAACAATTACCAGAATAATCTGGATGGCCAACACGCCACAGGTGGCTATTACCATTTTTCTGGTAATTACCACATATCTTCCCAGAAAGCATGCCGAAATCATAACCATGCTCAGCATAGATAACATGAATACTAAATCAGATGTTAATGTCGCCGATATATTTATTACAGAATTTGACAATTATAGTTCCCCCTGACTTTATTTTACTGTTACTTTTATCTTAGCCATCATACCATTCTGAGCATATGCATATACATATGTTGTTCCTTTTCCAACAGCTTTAATCTTTCCTTTAGGCGAAACTGTTGCTATCTGTTCATCAGCACTTTCATATTTTACACTTCTGTGATTATTAACTATAAGCTTCTTTGATTCAGAAGTAAGTCGGGCTTTAAGATTAAAGATTTTACCCTTTTTCAGAGATACATTCTTTTTATTCAGAGTTATCTTCTTAGTATTGCCAACCTTTCCGCCCTTAGTGGAAATATGAAGTGTCTTTGATGTGGAAACAACATTTCCATCCTTAACTGCAACAACTATATATTTATAGTATTTGCCCTTCTTCAGCTTTTTATGGATAAATGAATTCTTGCTGAGTGTAGTTATCTTCTCGTACTTATTTCCTTTTCCACATGCATTTCCATAGACAGTATATGTTGCACCACTGATTTTCTTCCAGGAAATAGTTATGGAATCCTTTGTGGTCTTCTTCATTCTGGCCTGAAGCAGATTATAAACCGATCCTGCAGGACCTTCCTCAGACTCCGATGTGATGATTGCCTCTTCAGCTGCCGCCTCAGAAGCACCGGCACCTACAGCCGTTCCATCTGCAGCAAGCTGCTTTTCTTCTGTCTTAACTGCTGGCGTTTCAGGCTTCGCTGCATTTGCATTATCGCTTTTACCATTATCAACCACTGTTGGAGTTATCACATTACCGCCAGCTGTCGGAGTTTTATCTGAACCGCTTGGGGTAACTGTATTATCTGTATCATCCGGAACCGGATCCCCCTGCTCATCCTGCTTATCCTTTGCAGGGATTTCAACTTCCTTAGTCTGGACAGTGAAGCAAGCCTCATTAAAATCTTTTGACGTATAAAGTCCCTTGCCCGTGGTTTCTTCACCCGGCTCCTCTATCACCTCATAGGTGGTATCAACCTTTATAGTCAGTTCATGGGAAGGATCATTTTTACATTTTGCTTTTCCTATAACATATGAATTATCTTCAGCCCATATGTATTTATCCAGTTCATATTCATGACCTTTGGCAGGATCCACAATACTAGTTACTACTGTATATTTGTCATCTTTATCCTTTACAAAATAGTGATTGCAGCCTGAACAGGTATAATATGCTATATTTCCAT
>CADBMW010000246.1 GCA_902795855.1 uncultured Lachnospiraceae bacterium | reverse complement strand
TGCTTGTATGGCTGGATGAGAATAATATATTTATGAAAATGCTGATGCATTTTAAGGTGTAATGTATGGATATTGATATGAATAAAAACAATGAGAGCAAGTCTGGTTTAAAAAAGAAATGTATTATACTATGTCTGATCGGTTTTGTAGTAGGGATTATAATTAGTCTTTTTATCGGTCTTTTTTGTAATTCTCCCGATGGTGTAACAGATTATAAGGTAAGCCTGATCCAATTAATAGGGTCAGGCCTTTTTGGAATCATATCTATGGGAGGGTCTATTGTTTATCAGATAGAAAACTGGAGTCTGAGGAGAGCAACGGTTTCTCATTATTTTATTACGATGATTGCCTTTCTAGTTGCAAACGAAGTATTGGAATGGTTTGGAAGAGGTATTATATTGCTGATAGTCTTTCTTGCAATGAGTGTTATATATCTTATCATATGGTTTGTCGAATATTCGTTATATAAGAGACGTGTAGATGAGATGAACAAGGATCTACAGGCTTTTACAAATGGAAGACAGGAGGATGAACATCTATGAGGAATGGCATAGATATAGATGTAGTCCTCGATGAGAAGTATGAGAATCCGAAGGTTACCATTCATGCTAAAGAAAAGAATGAGCAGGTAGAAAGGATTATTGAGGCTATTGAAAATGCTGTAAGCGTTGAAAATCAACCTGTTCCAGTGTTTACAGGTGATAATGTGGAATTTATACCTCAGCGGGATATAGTCAGAGTTTATACGTTAGGTCGAAAGATTGTAGTAGAAAATGATAATGAAAGCTATTTTGCAAACCGGACATTGACGGGAATGGAAAAGATACTTAGTTCTAAATGCTTCATCCGTATATCGCAATCTGAGATTATTAATATCTATAAGGTTAAAAAGTTTGAGTTAAGTAATTCAGGAACAATAGGGGTAGAGTTCTATAATGGGAAGAAAACCTGGGTGTCCAGAAGTAGAGTAAAAGCAATTAAAGAGCTTATTAAGGGGAATATTTAATTAATTGTATAACCGAATAAACATCAAAAACAACCAAATACCCAAAGTGTATTGAAGTGAATTATTATGTTTAATATGATAAACAAGTAGTAATTTACTATTTTTTCTGAGATTTTTATTATTTTCAGAGAGAAATACAGATTAATTTTTGTAGAGAATTAATCTGAAGAGAATAAGGGGGTGAAGATTGATGTTTAAAAAGCGGAAAAACCTTGCGGTTATCCTTTCTCTTGCACTTATCCTGGGACTTACACCCGGAGACAGTATAAGAGTAAATGCAGCAGAGATAGCTGCGGTTTCCGAAGATACCGTAAGCGGTGAGACGTTAGGAACTGAGAACAATGTTCCGGATGAGGGAAAAGAATCAGTTGGTGAAACTGGTTCTGATGAAACAGGTGATGAGATTACTGATCCTTCGGAAACTGTTTCTAATAATGTTGATTCACAAAATACTGAGGGGTCAGATGATGCTGATACTGAGAAGAATGAATCAGCAGAGGGAGAAGAAACAAAGGTTGATGCAGAGAATGATGAATCCGGTAAAGAGGTATCAGAAGGAGAGATTATTGATGATACATCAGGAAATGATGCTGAAGTAAACGAGAATGTGGGTTCTGATGAGATTGAATCAGCGAAGGATGAAGAAGAAAAAATAATCGGTAATGTTCTGGGAAATACTACAGAGGTTGGAGGCGTTGCATTACAGGATTCAATTAGCGTAAAAACTGAAGAAGGTTCATCAAAGAGAACGTTGGCTTCTAAGGCTCCAAAGACTTTGAAGAGTTCAAAAGCAAATCCGGTTGCAGAAGTTACTGATACAGATGTAAAGGAATCCGACGAAGAATCAAAGGATGTTACAGACGTAAAGGTGTCATTTGGGGCTTATCAGTTTAACATTGTTAATGATGGAAAGGTTTCGGCTTCAGTTCAGCTTGAGCAAAATCTTATGAAGATTTCTGCAGTGGATGCAGAGGCGGAAGATTCGGAAGTCCTCGGAGAACCTGAAGTGGATATTACTCCTACTGATGTTAGTGCAGAGTTTATGTATAATTCGACAGCACGGGCAACGTTTAAGTCACGAGATTTTAACGCATCTTATTATGAATTGTATGGATATACCACAGATAATATTGGCGATGCCAGTATGGGCAATCGTACAATAAATGGTGTAAATTATTATTTGTTTGGCCTAAATTCATATAATCCGGGAGGAGCAGGAGTATCCATATCAAATGTAACTGATGTGTCAGAAGGAACTTATCAGATAATTACACTTTCGTCAGAATTATATTATGGAAGTGGTTCATCACCGGCTCCGGGTAAAGTTGTTTATTTCTCAGTTGAAACTGAGAATGGTGGGGAAAGCGATTTAGTACCGGTTACCGTAGGCGGAGAAAACTCGACTACGCCTAGAATTCCAATTAATTCACCAGAAATCAAAACTGAAGTGAGTATTAATCAGTCAGGTGTTGAATATACAGGAGATGCATATAAGCCTGATGTAATAGTTTATAACACCACTTCTATGCTGAAACTGATTGAGGACAAGGATTACCTATTAAAGTATGGAGAAAATGTAAATGCCGGTAACGGAACAATATCTGTTATCGGTACCGGCGATTATACGGGAACTTCAAATGTTACATTTGCGATTAATCCTGCAGAGTTATATTTGAACTGTACTAGTATAAGCTTT
>CADBMW010000245.1 GCA_902795855.1 uncultured Lachnospiraceae bacterium | reverse complement strand
TTGGATGGATCACCCTTTATGCCGGAGTTGCAGGTGGAGCTGACGTTATACTTCTTCCTGAGATTCCATATGACATGAAGAAGGTTTACAAGGCTATAGATAAGCGTAAGAAGATGGGCAAGAAATTTGCCATCATCGTAGTAGCTGAAGGAGCCATTTCCAAGGAACTGGCTAAGCTTCCTAAGAAGGAAAGAAAAGAGAAGTTAGCTTCAAGACCTTATCCTTCTATTGCATATGAGATAGCAAAGGACATCCAGGGTAAATATCCTACAGATGAGGTAAGAGTTGCTCTTCCGGGACATACTCAGAGAGGTGGAAATCCGGATGCATACGACAGAGTTCTTTCCAGCCGTTTTGGTGCAAAGGCAGCTGAGCTTTTCAAGGAAAAGGATTTCGGTAAGCTTGTAGTATTTAAAAATAATGAAGTTACAGCTATTCCTATGGAGGAATCAGCAGGTAAGCTTAAATATGTAGATCCTGAAGATCAGCTTATTCAGGAAGCAAAAACTTTAGGTATATCATTTGGAGACTAAAAAGTGATCAAGAGAACCCTCTTCGGTATCCTGCTTTTTATCATTGTATTTGCGGGATCGGCCCTATCATTTAATTTCATACAGAACAGAAGCAGACAGGAAAGGGCTGTAGAGGGTTATAATCCGACTATGGCGAAGGCATATGTCTTATACGAAGGCCAGATGCTGAACAGCATGCTGGGTTATACAAATGAGATAGATACCAGTCTGTACAGGGATTCCATATTACCTCTGGGAGATGATAAAAAAATAGATGTTCTTCTCAGCAGTACTATAGATACCGGTGCAGATATAAAATATGAGCTTCGTTCATTTGACGGAAGTAACCTGATAGAAGATGGTGACTTCAGATTTGTAGAATCCCTGGACATGTATAACAAATATCAGATGACGGTAAGAATGAATCTTACTCCATCCACGGAATACAGTCTGGTGATAAAAGCTGAAAAAGATAAAAAGACCATTCATTATTACACAAGGGTGGTCTGCTTAAATGAAACAAGACTTAAAGGATTTTTATCCTATGCGCAGACCTTTGACGATGCGGTATTTGATGCAAATAATGAGGTGGCAGATCTCGCCAGTGATACAAATGCCATTACCACATTTAATGTGTCCGGTATTCTTGCTGACATGAAGGAAGATGCAGAGGAGCAGGAGACAGACAGGCCGGTGGCTACAACAACAGATGCCATGGCCGGAGTAAGCGAAGCAGATCTGTCTTCGGTTTTCGGAAGCGCGGATGCCAGCAGCTCGGTATATGATTTTGAAAGCGCCACCTATGTTCATTCCAGAGGAAATCCGGGATATGTAACTCTAAATTCTTCTTATGAGGATGTAATCTTTGCCGGAATCAGAATGGAAAGACTTATTGATCCTATACCAAAGGTAAAGGAGCTGACAGATACCAGCGCGTTGATAGAGTTGAATTACAAGATCATTTCCCAGGAAAATGAGCTTTATAAAACCTTTGCGGTTTCTGAATATCTGTCACTGGATTATGATAATGGCGCTGCAAGGATAAAGGTCAGTGATTATCAGAGATTTGTAAATCAGGACTTCAGCGCTCAGGGAATCGATGCCCTTTCAAATTCCATTTCTCTGGGGCTTACGGCAAATCAGAGTCCGAAATATCTTGCCAGTGAGGATTCCAAGCTTCTTGCTTTCGTGGCTGATAACAGCCTTTGGATATATGATAATGCGTCGAGTACTTATTCTACTGTGTATGGTACATCCGGTGATGAGGCTGAGAAGGAGCGTACTCCTCAGGAAGGATATGATATAAAACTTCTGAGACTGGATGAGGGATATCTTGATTTCGTTGTGTACGGAAGAATCAATGAAGGTCCTCGGGAAGGAAGCACAGGTGTAATTCTGTATGAATATGATATAAAAAATACCATGCTTCGGGAACTGAAATTTGTTTCTTCAGAGCTTCCTCTTGAAACTATGAAGCTTTCGGTTGGGGAGCTTTGCTACTATGATAAGCAGGAAAGAATATTCTATCTGCTGATCGGAGAGGATATGCTGGCCATAAATGTTTTCTCCGGAAAGACTGAGGAGAGAATAACGGATATGCCTTCGGGACATGCGGCCGTGTCTGATGATATGAAGGTCATAGCTTATCCTGATAATGCAGATCTTACAAAAACAAAGGAAATAACCATTATAGACTTTGAAAACAGAACCGAGGTTGTGAAGAAGCTTAAGGATCACAGGCTTCAGCTTCTGGGATTTGTTGGAGATGATATAATGTATGGAGCGGCTGAGGACGAAAATGTTTCTGTTGAAAAAGACGGCACGCCCCAATTTCTCTTCGATAAGCTCTATATAGTTCGAAGAGACGGAACTTTAGTTAAAAAATATGATAAAGAAGGCTTCCTGATTTCCGGTGTCCGCCTTGGGGATAATGTTATATATCTTACAAGGAAGACAAAGGATGCAGAAACGGGAGCTATAATTGATGCGCCGAAGGATTATCTCACATACAAGACTTCCACTGAGGAAGATACCATAAAGGTACGTCTTATTGAAAATGAACTGGGGAACAAGGAAACCTACCTGAGCTTCCCGGCAAAGGTTTTCATAAGAAACGGAAATGAGGAGATATTCTCCAGGGTATCTGCTGCCGGCGGAAATGGTGATGTGAAATTCGAAGGAAAGCTGGTGGATAAGAGAGGAGCATTTATCTACGGACCATCGGGACTTAGAGGAGTATCCGACAGTGTAGGAAAGGCCATAAATGATGTTTATGATAATGGAGGCTTTGTGGTAGATGCTTATGGCGCTGTTCTTTACAGAGATAAAATATCCAGACCATATCTGACAGTGGCGGGAACATTTAATTATAAATCGGTAGATGATGTAAAAGATACCTTTGCAGCCTGCAATTATATGTGTCTTCTGGCTGCCGGGGTTAACGCCAATTATGATGAGGTCAGATCCAAGAATAACTGGATTGAAAGCTTTGAAATGTATGGAACAGGAGCCAGGGGTATAAACATATCCGGCGTAACTCTGGATACTGCCATTGGATATCTAAGTGATGGATGTCCTTTTGCAGCAAAGATTCCGGATGGATATGTTCTGGTTGTTAGCTATAATGATGATTTTGTAAGGTATTATGATCCTATAAAAGACGAAGAGGTGCGACTTCAGAGATATGCATTCCAGCTGAGATGCGAGGATCAGGATAACGAATTCTATACATTTGTAAAATAACAACCCCAAGATATTGTGTAAAAACTTCACGATTTCTTCACAATTATAACGCAAGTTCTTCATATTTAGTTGTTATATTAAAGATGTTCCAAATGAAGGATTCTATACCTTCCCCCACATTTTTTCATACAAGGAAGCCGCCGGAAGGCGGCTTTCTTCGTGTTATAAACAAGTGAAAATCCTCATATGAATAAATGAAACTGTTCTTTATATGAATTGATGAAACTGTTTTGACATGAAAACATTTAGATGTTAAAATGTACGCATTACTTTTTGGTATGATGGAATTATCAATATTTAGAAAGTAAAAATCAGTTTGGGACGTAAGGAAAGATTATGAAAAAAGCATTTGTAACAAAAAGTCAGGTAGAAGAGATAGTTAAAAAATTCCCCACACCATTTCATATCTATGATGAGAAGGGGATAAGAGAAAATGCGAGAGCCCTTAATGCTGCATTTTCATGGAACAAAGGATATAAGGAGTATTTTGCAGTAAAGGCAACACCTAATCCTACTATTATAAAGATACTTCATGAGGAAGGATGCGGAACAGACTGTTCATCCCTGGCAGAGCTGCTTATATCAGAAAAGTGTAATATTCTGGGTGAGGATATCATGTTTTCATCTAATGATACTCCGGCTGAAGAATTTATAAAATGCTATCTGCTTGGTGGAACCATCAATCTGGATGATCTTACCCATGTGGATTTTGTATATAACGCTTTGAAGGATTATATAAAGGAAAATCCTGATACCAACAGAGCAGTTTATGACGAGATAATGAAGAAAGAATCTGAGGGAGATAATACTCCGGTAAAGGGAGTTCTTCCTAAGAAAATGTCATGTCGTTTTAATCCGGGAGGAGTATTTACTCTTGGAAAGAGTGAAGAAGGCTTCCAGGTTATGGACACTCCTGGGGATTCCAAATATGGAATGACTGAGGATCAGATTATAGAGGCATATAAGAGACTTTCAGAAATGGGAGTTGAAACACTGGGAATACATGCATTCCTGGCCAGCAATACAGTTACTAATGATTATTATCCTGAACTGGCAGGCGTGCTCTTCAGTCTTGCAGTCAGAATCCAGGAGAAGTCAGGGGTTAAGATTTCATTTATCAATCTTTCCGGAGGTGTAGGAGTTCCTTATGATCCGGATATGGCTCCAAATGATATAGCTGTAATTGGCGAAGGAGTTCATAAAAAGTTTGATGAAATACTTGTTCCTGCAGGACTTGGCGACGCTTCAATCTATACCGAGCTGGGAAGATATATGCTGGCTCCTTATGGACACCTGGTTACAAAGGCAATACATCAGAAGCATATTTATAAGGAGTACGTTGGAGTTGATGCATGTGCAGCAAACCTTATGAGACCTGCTATGTATGGGGCATATCATCATATAACGGTTCTTGGTAAAGAAGATGCACCTAAGGATCATGTATATGACATTACCGGTTCTCTCTGTGAGAATAATGACAAGTTTGCCATAGACAGAGAACTTCCGGAAATAAATATCGGAGACTATCTGGTAATACATGATGCCGGAGCTCATGGACATTCCATGGGATATAATTATAATGGAAGACTCTGGTCAGCTGAGCTTCTTCTCAGAGAGGATGGTTCAGTAGTTCAGATCAGAAGACCTCAGACTATTGAGGATTATTTTGCTACAATAAATGATTACTGGAATGTAATCTAATTTAAGGAGATTATGTATGAGTAGAAAAACAGTCATAAAGCTGATAATGACAGCCATGGTGATAGCATTCCTTGCTTTTCTCCCGAAGCTTGATTCAAATGCAGCGGGCTGGAAGAAAAAAGGTTCTAACTATCAGTATGTGATGACCAATGGAAAGAAGGCGAAGAAGAAGTGGGTGCCAATTGATGGAAGATGGTACTACTTCAACAATAAATGTAATATGGTTACCGGCCTTAAGAAGATAAGTGGTAAGACATATTATTTCGCACCGAAATCCAAGGGATACTGGCTCAGAGGCATGAGAATGTTTGGCTGGCAGTATGTTAAGGGTAAATATATGTACTTCAGCACATCCGGTGTATACCTTCCTGAATGTAGTTCCTATGAATCAGACTCCATAAAGGGTATCGATGTTTCTCAGTATCAGGGAAATATGAACTGGGGTGCAGTTAAGAACCAGGGAATAAAATTTGCCTTTATCAGAGTCGGACATGGAACCAGAAATGTTGATCCTTATTACAGATCAAACATGGTAAATGCTGCTGCTGCCGGAATAAAGACAGGTATTTATTTCTACAGTACTGCAAAGACAACGGCTGTATCAAAGAAGGATGCCAAATGGGTTATAAAGCAGCTTAGAGGTTATAACATCAACTTCCCTGTGGCACTGGATATGGAAGAGAATTCCGTTGCAGCCCTGGGACGTAAAAAGGTTACAAAGATCGCCAAGGCTTTCTGTGATGAAATAGCTGCGGCAGGTTATACACCAATGATCTATACAAACGAGAACTGGGCAACTCATTATATCGATCTGTCCAAGCTTCCGGGTGTTTACAGATGGGTGGCAAGATATAACGGAATCTATGATAAGAGTATCAAAAGAGATATCTGGCAGTCAGGAAGTACAGTTCTTCTGGATGGTATAGACGTAAATTCAGTAGACATTAACTTCTGCTACAGAGACTTTTCCGATATAGTAGTTGCAAGAACAAAGCCTAAGAAGTCCTACAAGTCTCACACCAAGGGATTCCAGGTAAGTGCACTTGGAACCTGGTATGATAAGGGAGACGGAACCTTCCCTTACAGCTGCTGGATGACCATAGACGGCAAAACATATTATTTCGATTCAGATGGATATCTTGTATCCGGCTGGCTGAAGACAGTGTCGGGAATCTACTATATAAATGAAGACGGTTCAAGAGCTGAGAATCAGTGGGTAAGTGACGAAGGTCTTTACTACGTTGGACCGGACGGAAAGCTTTTGACAGGCTGGAATTACGTAGATGGTAAACAGTATTACATGGATGAAGTGGGAAGAGTAGTATTCGGATGGCTAAGCTTACCTGACGGAATCTATTACTTAACCAACACCGGTGAAGTATTAAGAAACAGCTGGCTTGATTATGAAGGCTTCAGATACTATTTCAAGGCAGATGGTAAGGCTGCTATAGGACTGACAGCTATAGATGGATATATGTATTACTTCAAAACTACTGGACAGCTTGCAATCAATGAAACAGTGGATGGAGTTACCACCGATGCAAATGGTATGGTAGTAGCTCAATAGAAAAAACAGGGACTGGTCAAAAAACCAGGCCCTGTTTTTTTGCTGCCTTCCCCTTATTTATTTGTAAATATACATCAGCAGATCTCGAACTGCTGTATGATTTCTTTCCTCGTCCCCGGGGAACCCCATATATATCTTGTCATATCCAACATTTAAAGACTTTGCAAAGTCAGTGTCTGACACGTCAATTACCATTTCTGCCGGATTTCCTTCCATATTCTTATAAAGTACGATATCGTCCTTTACCAGATTATAGGTCTCATCATCCAGGTACTTATTAATAGGATAAAAAATATCTTCGGAGGCACAGTACTCAGCCCCTTCATCATCTGTAAAGATAACATCGTAAAGATCTGCGGTAGCCATGGTCATGAAATTGATGTACTGCTGGGAATTGGGATTGCCTTCGTACTCATTGGCATATTCCTCTCTCAGCGCGGTAACATTTGTATCGCCCTTTATCTGGCAGCCTTCATATTTATTTATGGCCTTGGCATACTCGTCTATGGCATTAGCGTTAAACTCCAGCTGATTTTTACAGTTAATTACAACATAGGATAATGTGATGGGGCGGGAGTTTAAATAAAGAGTCCTTCCGACAACGCATATTACAACCAGAGCTATAACGGAAAATATAATTCTTTCCTTATAATAATATAGAAGATATTTTCGCTTCTCTTTTGGCTCCATTTCGCTGATAGTTTCATTCAGCTGCTCCTTTTTGATTTTTCTTTTTTCCTTTCGGGACATACCGTGGAGCTCAAGTCGGTTGTCCTCTTTTTTCTCTGCAGGCTTTTCCTCCAGCTCTTTTATCATCTGTCGCATTTAAGTAACCTCGTTTGTATTGATAAAGGGGAGTATAGCATATTTGTCAAGCTGTGAGTAGTAAAAAACACAGAAAAAACATATTAATAATCTTAACTTTGGGCATAAAATCACATGAAAAAAGGACAGAATAGTAAATGTGTACAAAATGTAGCAATAAAATCAAAAAAACCACTTGCATTATTGTTAATTATGCCCTATAATACACCTATGTCGAATCCAAAGGATTACGACGAGGAGTTAACTTTGGAACCAAAAGGTTCAAAAAGTATGCCAATTAGGTACAGACTATGATGAATATTTATGAAATTGGCTTTAGGCATCTCGGGTGCCTGATTATAAGGACGTGAGTAGGATTCGTATGAAGTATCAGGACAAACACAAATACAAAAGGAGGGTTTTTTTGTGAAAAAGTTCAAAAAGGCAATGGCACTTTCACTTGCGCTCGCTATGGGTCTTTCACTCGTAGCTTGTGGTGATTCTGCTAAAACAGAGGAAACAGAGGCACCTACAGAGGCTGCTACAGAAGCTGAAGAGGAAGAAACTGAGGAAGCTACAGAAGCTGAGGCAGAAGAAGGAACAGATACAGAGGCTGAGGCTCCTAAGGAAGCAGATCTTTCAGCTGATGGTAAGGTTCTTAACATTCAGTGCTGGAACGATGAGTTCGCTAACAGACTTAAGGATCACTATCCTGGATATGAGGCAAATGATCCTGATGATGCAACAGCTGGTGGTAAGATCGGTGATATCGAGGTTAAGTTCACAGTAACACCTTCTGATGACAATGCTTATCAGAACAACCTTGATGCTATACTTCCAAAGAACGCTGATGCAGCTGATGATGATAAGGTTGACCTTTTCCTCGTAGAGGCTGATTATGCTCTTAAGTATGTAAACACAGAGCTCGCTATGCCTGTTGCTGATCTTGGAATTTCAGATTCTGAGCTTGCTAACCAGTATCAGTATACAAAGGATATCGTTACTGACGAGAATGGAAACCTTAAGGGTGTTTCATGGCAGGGATGTCCTGGAGTACTTATCTACAACAGAGATGCTGCTACAGAAGTTCTTGGATCAGATGATCCTGAGAAGGTTCAGGAAGCTGTTAAGGATTGGGATACATTCAACGAGACAGCTAAGACAATGAAAGATAAGGGATACAACATGACAGCTACTGTTAACGACTCATTCCGTGTATTCTCTAACAACGTTTCTACACTATGGGTTGTTGATGGAAAGATTACTGTAGATGACAACATCAAGGCTTGGGTTGATATGTCTAAAGAGCAGGTTGATGCTGGTGAGACAACAACTTCAGAGCTTTGGTCAGATGACTGGTCAAAGGGATTCTATCCAGATGGTAAGGTATTCTGCTACTTTGGACCAGCTTGGCTTATTAACTTCTGT
>CADBMW010000244.1 GCA_902795855.1 uncultured Lachnospiraceae bacterium | reverse complement strand
GCGGCTTGAACTATACAAGCAATAAGAGACTCTGCCTCACAATCACCATGATGTGAAGCAACCGTATTGATAACAGTATTGTTTTCTTTATATTTCTTACAAAGATCAACACCAATTGTAACATGTGAACCTTCCATTTCATGATCGATAGATTTACCGATATCATGAAGAAGTCCTGCTCTCTTGGCAAGTTTTACATCTTCGCCAAGCTCACCAGCCATAAGTCCACTCAGATGAGCAACTTCTACAGAATGCTTAAGTGCATTCTGACCATAACTGGATCTGAACTTCATACGACCAAGAAGTTTGATAAGTTCAGGATGAAGTCCGTGAACTCCTACTTCAAGAGCAGCAGCTTCACCTTCCTCACGCATCTTATTTTCAACTTCCTTCTTAGCCTTTTCGACCATTTCTTCGATTCTGGCCGGATGGATACGTCCGTCGACGATCAGCTTTTCAAGAGCTATACGAGCTACTTCTCGTCTGACAGCATCAAAGCTTGAAAGAACTACTGCTTCCGGTGTGTCATCAATTATAAGATCTACACCTGTGAGAGTTTCAAGTGTACGTATATTTCTACCTTCACGGCCGATTATACGTCCCTTCATCTCATCACTTGGAAGCTGTACAAGAGATACAGTGGATTCAGATACAACATCAGCTGCACATTTCTGAATAGCTCCAACTACTATCTCCTTAGCCTTTTTATCGGCTTCCTCACGAGCTCTGGATTCCATTTCCTTAATCATTATCGCTGTTTCGTGTTTTACATCATCTTCAACGGTTTTAAGTAAGTATTCCTTAGCTTGTTCAGAGGTAAGACCAGAGATTCTCTCCAGTTCCTGTTGTCTTTTTTGAGACAGCTCTTCGACTTCAGATACTTTCTTGGCAAGATTAGCTTCTTTAGCTGTGAGTGACTGTTCTCTTCTTTCAAGTGTATCACTCTTCTTATCAAGATTCTCCTCTCTCTGAAGAACTCTCTTCTCCATATGCTGAATCTCTGCACGACGGTCCTTTACTTCTTTTTCAATATCATTCTTAGCTTTAAGAGCATCCTCTTTAGCTGTAAGAAGTATGTCCCTCTTCTTCGACTCAGCTGCCTTTAATGCATCATCTATGATATCCTTAGCCTTGTCTTCTGCCTTACCAATCTTGGCTTCTGCGATATTCTTACGATAAGTATTACCGATAAGAAAACCTGCTATGGCAGCTACTACAAAGGCACCAATCACGATGATCACCCACGCGAGAGTTGACACAGGAGTACCTCCTTTATTAAGTTTTTTAAAACATACCCTACTATCTTATACTGTTAACAATATTATGTCAAGTAATTGTTAATCTGATCAAAGGAAAAACCATGTCTGAGAAGGAAATTAACAGCCCTTCTTCTTACTTTTTCATCGCTAAGATCCTGACCAGAATATTTTCTTCTCATAAGATCTTCTATAGCTGCATTTTCATCCATGGATTCGTCTTCATAAACCTCATCCATTATTTCATTTATATCAGGAAGCTCTATACGCCGCATACTCAGTTCTTTTATAAGCATGGATCTGCTCTTTGATTTCATATAGGTTCTGATATAACTCTGGGCAAATCGTCTGTCATCCAGATATTTATATTCATAGAGAATATTTATAGCCTCATCTATGGCATATTCAGGAAAATCCTTTTGCATAAGACGAAGCCTTATATCATAAGCTGATCTTTCAGAATCTGTCAGATATGTGACACCTTTATCATAGGCACGGTAGATGATTATTTCTTTTATTTTTTCATAAGCCTCCGGAGTTACTCCAAGAGAAAGCTTCTCTCCCTTATTTTCCTCAGAAAAGGAAGGAGGCTTTATTCCCAGCTTTTCAAAATCAGACCTATATAGGAATCCTATATAGGCCTGATCTTCGTAAAGCTTATATGATTTTCTGCTTTTTTTAACATCCAGATAAACCATAGTTTATTCCGTTTCTTCAGCTTCTTCAGCTTCATCCTTTGTATTAAAGTAAATATCTCTTACCTTGTCCTCTATTTCCTTCATAACATCCGGATTTTCTCTGAGATAAAGCTTGGCATTTTCACGTCCCTGACCAATCTTCTCACCAAGATATGCATACCAGGCACCTGATTTATTTACCACGTCACATTTTGCAGCAAGATCCAGAATATCACCTTCCTTTGAGATACCCTGTCCAAACATGATATCAAACTCAGCTTCCTTAAATGGAGGTGATACCTTGTTCTTAACTATCTTAACTCTTGTTCTGTTTCCTACACCTTCACCGCCGGCTTTAATAGTCTCTGTACGTCTTACTTCCATTCTTACAGAAGAATAGAACTTAAGAGCTCTACCACCGGTAGTTGTTTCCGGATTTCCAAACATTACTCCAACCTTTTCACGAAGCTGGTTAATGAATATAACAACACAATTAGTTTTGCTGATTACAGCAGTAAGCTTTCTGAGAGCCTGTGACATAAGACGGGCATGCAGACCAACATGGCTGTCTCCCATCTCTCCATCTATCTCTGCCTTTGGAACAAGAGCAGCAACACTGTCTATGATGAGCACATCTATAGCTCCGGAACGAACCATGGTCTCTGTTATCTCAAGAGCCTGTTCACCACTGTCCGGCTGTGATATATATAGATTATCTATATCTACACCTATATTCTTTGCATATACAGGATCAAGAGCATGCTCAGCATCAATAAATCCTGCAATTCCGCCCATCTTCTGTACCTCTGCCACTACATGGAGTGCAACAGTGGTCTTACCACTGGATTCAGGTCCATATATCTCTATAATACGTCCTCTTGGCATACCACCTATACCAAGTGCGATATCAAGACTGAGGGAGCCTGTAGGAACCGCCTCTATATTCATATTCTTGGCATTGTCGCCAAGCTTCATTACCGATCCTTTACCAAACTGCTTCTCTATCTGAGCAAGAGCAGCATCTAATGCTTTTAATTTTTCTTCGTTAGCCATTTTTACTCCTTTCATCAATCAGCGGGACATGTCCCCTACTGAGTTTTAAACATAACAAAAACCCAACATATCCCCTGATCAGTCATGCACATTCTATTATTTTAAATCAAAAATAATGTGTTCTGGCGAATGTAAACAGTATAGCATAATGAATTAAAAAATGCTATTATAAAAGAACAGTAAAAACAGGAGGTCTGAAGGTATGTCAAATATAGCTATAATAGCTGAATATAATCCTTTTCATAACGGGCATAAGTTCCTTATTGATACAGCTCGTGAAAGAACGGGCCTCGACACAGTTATTGCATTGATGAGTGGAAACTTCGTTCAAAGAGGCGTTCCTGCCATGGCAGATAAATATACCCGGGCAGAAGCTGCTCTTGCAGGCGGTGCCAGCATGGTATTTGAGCTTCCGGTTTTATTTGCAACGGGAAGTGCCAGAGATTTTGCTTTTGGAGCCATAAATATTCTGGACAAAATGAACTCAGTGGAATATCTTGTCTTCGGTGCTGAAGACGAACGTATGGATATATTTGACAGAGTGTCCGATATACTGGCTTTTGAACCGGAGGAATACACTACCCTTTTAAATGATTTTCTTTCAAAGGGACTCAGTTATCCTGCAGCAAGTGAAAAGGCTCTGGTTAAAATTTTAGGTGATGATAAATCCCCTGTAATTTCAAAGCCAAATAACATACTTGCCATGTCATATCTTACAGCCATCAAAAGATTTAAATCTCAGATCAAACCTATAATAATAAAAAGAAACGATCCCGGCTATCACAGCACCGAGCTGAACCAGGCCTTCAGCAGCGCCACTGCAATAAGGAAGGCTATGGAGGAGAACCAGGACATAAAAGACTTTGTTCCTCATAAATGTATGGAAATCTATAATCATTATCTTGATAAAGAGCTGCCCGATGGTCAGTGGCTTACTCCTTTTATTGCATCAAGACTCATATATGACAGAAATCTGGATCCTAAGATTTCTGCTCTGGCCATGACACTGGACATGAACCAGGAGCTTCTGAACAGAATCAGAAAGGCTCCTCTTCCAGCTAAATATGTAGAGCTCCTTGATTATATGAAAACCAGAAATATAACCCAGACAAGGGTAAGCAGAGTTCTTCTGCATATGGTCCTGGGAATAACCAATGGCGACAGAGAGCTGGCATATAACAATGGATTCAGTGATTATATAAACCTGCTTGGTCTTAACAAAAAATATTCTCAGCAGTTAAAAGAGCTGACCATGCTTTCCAAACTAAGCATCATCAATAAAAAATCAGAATTCAAACCGGAAACCGAACTGGGAGAAAGACTCTGGCAGCTGGATATCCTGTCCACCGATTTATACAACCAGATGATATATGAGAATACAAATATCAGATTAAAAAGAGAAAAAGCAAATTCCGTCAGAACTATATAAAACCGAATATATAAACTTTATAACGCGAAAAGAGTGTCACCTCACAAAAGTGACACTCTTTTTTGCTTATCATTTAAAT
>CADBMW010000243.1 GCA_902795855.1 uncultured Lachnospiraceae bacterium | reverse complement strand
TGGAAACAGATTATCTTGCTGGAAAGTTTTCATGTATGTCCATGGAGGAATATACAGATATTATCATAGAATGTCTTAAGGTTCTTCCTGATGATATTATAATTCATAGAATGACCGGCGACGGCGCAAAGAAAACTCTTATAGCTCCATTATGGAGTGCTGATAAAAAGAAGGTTCTTAATTATATGAATAAACGTATGAGGGATGAAAACCTTTTATAAACCTATGTAAACCATAAAAATACATGTAAAAGAGAAGCAAAGTAATAGGCACCTATTTGTTCGTGAAACCATAGTTTAGCGAACAAATAGGTGCCATTTTTAGTATATATGCTTATTAACCGCCGAAACCGCCTGTTGGTGGCTGCTGACCAGGTATTCCGCCTTGTCCACCTGGATTACCTGACATTCCGTTATTCTGAGCATTTGTTGTTGCTGTAACTGTTGCTGAATTGCTTCCTGCATTTACTATATAGCTTTCGTTGTTTGTAATCTGCGGTGATGAATATAAAACATAATTATAATTTTTATTTGATGTATAACTATATAATGTATTACCTGATGAATTATTTATTTTTAATGTATTACCTGAATTAATTGTTATTGTTGATGAAATATATGGTTGATTTGCAAGGGTTACGCCTTCGATCATTCCTGATGTTCCAATTGCAAATAATGTAACTCCTTCGCCGATTACAAAGCTGTCATCTCTATCAATTACGCCATTTCCATTGGATGTTCCTCCATATACTGTAATATTTCCTCCAAGTGCGTAAAATGATCCATTACAATCTATTCCGTCACCATCTGCACTGAAGCTGTATGTTGTGGCAGATTCACCCTTATTGGCAAGTTTTACTTGTTTTTTAGACGAATCATCTATTTCTACAATTAGATTTCCTGCAGTAACTGTTAATGTATTTCCTGAAGTTTTTACTGATGTTTTTATGTAAACCGCTTCAGTTACATCCTCATATACATATTTTAAATCTGATTTTTTAGCTGCATTAATTCCATCATCATTTGATTTTACGCTAACTGATGGTTCTGATGCTGAATTATCTGACTTACCTATATTTATAATGCCACTTTCAATTCCTTCATATGATGTATTTATTGTGATGTCTGCAGAGTCCAGTATATATAGGGAGTTTACAGATGATATACCATCATCAGATGAATTAATAGTTATGTCGCCGCCACTTATTACTGTGGTATTATTACTATGTATAGCATCATCCGGGGAACCAATTATTGTATTTGAGTTTCCACCCTGACCACCTGAAGAACCGCCATTATACTTTATTCCTGTGGCTGTTGTGTCAAGATTTATAGTACCACCGGTAATTATGATTCCGCCACTTGCTGTAGTTGTTACAGTTTCACCAGTGGATGTATAAGTTTCGGTTTTATCCTTAGTTCCTGCCTTAAGTGCCTTATGACTTCCTGTATCATAATTAATTGTTTCGGTTTTAAGACCAGTTGATTCATTTTCAGTTTCAGAATTTATCTTTGATCCGCTTACTGAATTAGTTTTATAAAAGTTTGTATTTGCATATTCATAATTAGTTTTAATATCTATATTTCCACCTGTTATGTAAATGTTTTCAGCCTGGATCCCGTCTCCGTAACAATTTTCAGCTGTAAAGCTTCCTCCAGTTATTATTGCAGTATTATTTTTAGCACTGATTGCGTCATCTGCTGAATATTCAACTGATGTAGTTCCACCTGAAATTGTAATTATACCATTTTTAGAAGTTATTCCTTTTCCAAGCTTTGATGTAAGCTTATTATTTCCGCCTGTTATTGTGACTCCGGTATTTGTTCCTTTAAGAGCATCTCCGTTAGTATTAACTGTAATAGTTCCATCACTTATTTCAAGCGCTCCTTTAGCTGATATACCATCAGCTGGATCAACTTCTACTACTGCTCCATTTTCATCAAGTCCTGTATAATCTGTTGATTCGCTCATGCTGTCAGTAACTGTGAGACTTCCAGAACCGCTTATGAGAAGAGATTTGGACTTATTATCCGAAGCAATTATTGCTGCCGGTTCACCTTCATTAACAGTATTATCAAAGGCGGATGGACCTATTATACTATTATTTCCCTCAAATGATATCTCACCATTACATTTATTAAATAGAATAACTGAATTATTACTTGTTAAATCTGAATTATCTATGGTGATGTTATTTAATGTGATTTTTGAATCAGCTGTAACCACTATTTCCAGATTTTTTATTGTAGCATCTGTATCACTTGAAATAATATAATTAATTCCGGAACCTTTAAGGGTTAAGGTAGATGCCTCCTTCTCTGATGAAGCAGGTGTAAATACAGCCAGTTCTTTATTATCATCATCTGGGTCTTTTATTACAGTTTCCTGACCATCATTTATTATATCCAGTAAATCAATATTTTTATTTGTTATAACAGACTGAGAAGAAGCCTTATTCGTTAATGCTTCATTTATTTTTGTTGAAGCATCCGATAGTGTCTGATCTATATCAGATTTGGCTGTATCTGCTGTAACTGCAGTATCTGTAGCACTGGTATCCTGCTGTCCCGGGAATCCACCAGCTGGTGGAGTTGGCATATTCTGACCAATATCCGATGGAACTGTCTGCTGTGTAGATGAAGCAGAATCTGTTGTGGTTGTTGAATTTGTAGTATTTGTTGTGGTTGTTGAATTTGTAGTATTTGTTGTGGATTCAGTTGATGTAGTTTCAGCAGCTTTTATAGTATATTTATATGATTTAGCCGCCTTTTTTACTTTTGATGTCTTAAGAGTTTTCTTAGTAATAGTTTTCGAGCTTTTTACTGCGTAAATCTTAAGTGTTGTTGTTTTCTTAATTGTTATGGTTTTACTCTTTGTACTCTTAATAACCTTCTTGACACTAAAGCTACTTCCTGTTGTGTAATAGACCTTATATCCCTTTTTTGCCGTAATCTTAACCTTGATTGTTCCGCTGTAGGTTCCGGCTTTTTTAGAAATGGTATATTTAGTTGTTGTTACCTTTGCAGCTGAAACCTCCTGAGTCTGCATGGTACAAAGGATGAGACTTAGTATGAGAATAATCGATAGGGTTCTTTTTGTGAATTTCATAGCAAACACCTCCTTGAAAAATCAAAATACATATTTCATAAGTTTTTATCATAATAAGACATAAAACTTAAACAAAACTTAAAAATGTGATATAATTGATTCCGTTATATTATTTTATAAATTATTTTTTGGAGTTTTCTTATGTCAGAATCCTATGCCAAACAGCTTTCAAAAAAACAAATACTGGAGCTTCGATCTATTTTGTCTGAGCTTCCTCCCTATGTTAAAGATTTTATGAGAAGCATTGAAAATACAACCCAGCCAAGGACACGTATCGGATATGCTTATGACATAAAATATTTTTTTGAATTTCTTCAGAGTGAAAACCCTGTATTAAAAAAGAAAGAATTATATGAAATATCCTGTGATGATCTGAACAAGCTTGTAGCCAGGGATTTCGAGGAATATCTGGATTATCTTTCCTATTATGTGCGTAACGGTCGGGAATATACCAACGATAATGCATCTAAGAAAAGAAAGCTTATAGGTATAAGAAGATTTTTTACTTATCTTTACCGAAATGACATGATTTCAGAAAATGTAACTGAAAAAATATCAACTCCTAAGATTAAAGAAAAAAGTATAACCCGAATGGAGGCAAATGAAGCCGCTAATTTTCTGGATACAGTTGAATTTGGAACAAATCTTACAAAGAATCAGCTGGCTCATCATGAGAAAAACAAGACCAGAGACCTGGCACTGATGATGCTGATGTTAAGCACCGGAATTCGTGTTTCTGAAGCAGTGGGATTAAACCTGGATGATATAAATATTGATGAAGCAAACGTAAAGGTTACACGAAAAGGTGGTAATGAATCCATAGTTTATTTCTCCGATGAGGCTGCTGAATATATTAAAGATTATCTGAAGGAAAGAAAAGAGATAATCCCTATAGACGGTCATGAAAACGCACTCTTCCTCTCCTCTCAGCGAAGAAGGATTTCTGTAAGAGCCGTTGAAAAGCTAGTAAAAAAATACGCTCAGGCTTCAACTCCTATGAAGCATATAACACCACATAAGCTTAGAAGTACCTATGGTACTGCTCTTTATCAGGAAACCGGTGATATCTACCTTGTAGCCGAAGTACTGGGCCATAAAGATGTAAATACAACACGTAAGCACTATGCTGATATGGAACAGGAAAGAAAACGAAGAGCCCGTAATGTGGTACAGCTCAGAGAAGATAGCCTTCCCCTTGAGAAGGTGCTTCCGAAGGAACCGGATGAGGTGTAAAAAAGAAAAATTATGAAATTATATAATATATTAGAAAGGAATTCACAAAATGAGTTTAATTCTTATTCTGGCATTTTTATTTTTTGTAGGATCTATGTTTGGGTGGGTACTGGAGCTTTTTTACAGAAGATTCATATCCAAGAATAATCCGGAAAGAAAATGGATCAATCCTGGATTTTGTATAGGCCCCTATCTTCCACTTTATGGTTCAGGTCTTTGTATCCTTTACCTTATGGCTGGAATCCGTCCCTATATTGATTTCGGAAACAAAATCATAGATAATGCAGTACTGCTTCTGGCTATGGCTCTTGCCATGACTGGCATAGAATATATAGCAGGTATAGTTTCACTGAGAGGTTTCCATGTACGTTTGTGGGATTATTCTGAAGAATGGGGAAATATTCAGGGACTTATCTGTCCTAAGTTTTCCTTATTCTGGGGACTTCTGGGTATTGCATATTATTATCTGATACATCCAAATATTCTGGAAGCACTTGACTGGCTATCACATAATCTGGCTATGTCCTTCTTTATCGGAATGTTCTATGGTGTATTCATTATTGACGTTGTTTACTCAGCTCACATTATTACAACTCTTAAGAAGCTGTCTGAAGAGTATAATCTTGAAATCCGTTATGAAGAACTTAAGGTACGTATTCGTAAATCTCATGATGAACGTAAAAAGAAATACCGTTTCTTCCAGCCGCTTCGTGAGGATGACAGACCTCTTGCCGAGCATATAAAGGCTATGAAGGCAGCAATTGAAGAGAAAAAAGCTAAGAGAAAAGCCGCAAGAAACTAAATTAGTTAGAAAGACTGACCACCCAGTGGTCAGTTTTTCTTAGTTTTTATCCATTTATCAGTAATTGTCGGCAGAGGATATCCCCAGTTTTCCGGAATACCTTTTGCTACTCTTCTAAAGCCTGTCTTTTCAACCACTCTGGAGGAGGCACTATTTTCAGGCATTATGCTTGCAGTTATAAGACTAATCTTTGTTTCACTTAACAGATAATCAGCCAGAAGTTTCAAGGTTTCTGTAGCTATCCCCTGTCCCCAGAACTCAGGAAGGTATCTGTAACCTAAGCTTACCTTTAAAATCGGTGCCCGATATCCATAGATTTCTATCAGTCCACAGAAATCATTTTCTATAAAAACCCCCAGAATAAGTGATTCCTTAGTGCATTCATTATATAAATGATCTATAACATATTCTGGATCATCATACTTCTTTTCAAACAGAAAGGTAGGTAAATACCTATAAACTTCCTCATTTTGAGTAAGGCTGCCAAGTTGGTCAGCGTCATTTATATTAAGTCTTCTAATAAACACCCTGTCCCCTCTTAAATCCGGGATAGAATCAAAAAACTTTTCTCTCATTTTCCAGCTCCAATTTAAGGTATCTAGGTCTAATAATCAATAGACTAAAGTTTAATTATGTTGTATCATTAATCATATGACATTATACACTATATTTGATAAAAAGGAGTGGTATTTTTGCTTAAGTTTTTTGGTCGTGCATCTGCTTTTGAGACTCCTCAGAACAGTGCATTTTTCATTGATGATACAAATCTTGTATTACTGGACTGCCCTATGTCCACATTTCATATTCTAAAGGATTCCTTTGATGATATTTCTGATAAAAAAATCCAAAGAATTACTGTTTTAGTAACTCATACACATGGGGATCATATATGCGGAATCCCTATGCTTATCCACTATTGTTTCTTTATTCTGCATATCCCTGTAGTAGTCGCTGCACCTTCCCGGGAGGTTAAGGAGGACCTTTACTTCTATCTAAACCGCATGGAGGGCTGTAATCCGTCAGGCTACTCTCTCATCACTGCTGATACTCTTACTTCCTTTGTAAAAGATGTAATACCAACTACTCATACCCAGGAGCTGGAAGGCAGATGCTTCGGATATCATATTAATATAGAAGGTAATGATATCATTTATACAGGTGATACCAACACTCTTGAACCATTTAAAAAATATCTTGAACCGGATAATAATGCTGAAGACTTAAAGCACAGTATTTCATTTTATACTGAGGCTGCTTCAGTCAAATCTCCTGTTCATATCTATATAAATGAGGTTTTGGATTACCTTTCAGAGCTTCCTTTTAAAGGTATCAACGTATACCTGATGCATATGGACAATGAGGAAATAATAAAAGAACTTATAAAAGATACAAATATAAAACTAGCACCACTGTTTAATTCAAAGGAGAATGCCATGTCGAAATCTGATACTATGTTAAATGATATTTTCACACTTACAGAGAAGCTTTATTCTGATATGAACAGTCCCGGAGGTGGCGACCACAATACCATATTCAAGCATCTGACAGAGCTTGGAAAAACACTGACTGAGTCAGATCGTGCCAGCTTCTGGAAATGGGATAAGGTTAATCATACCTTATGGACTACTGCTGCTACCGGTACAGATCGTATAACAATTCCTGACTCCACAGGGCTTGTTGGTAAAGCTCTTTCCGAAGGCAAAATCCTTATAACAAATGATCCATATAATAATCCATATTTTAATTCTGATGTTGACAAAAAAACCGGTTATGTTACAAAATCTATTCTTGTTATGCCTGTGGCCAATATTAACGGTGAATATATCGGCGCATATCAGGTTATAAATAAACTAAGTGATGACGGAAAGTTCAATGAAGCTGAGGATTGCAAAAAACTTTCTCTGGCTGCGCTTATCTGTGGTCTCGCCCTTGAATCTGATGTATTCCTGGAAGAATCATACACAGATAAACTGACAAAGCTTAAGAACAGAATGGGCTTTTTTGCAGACTTCAAGAAAACCTACAATGCAATCATAAATGATCCAAACAGACAGCTTTCACTCTTCATCTGTGATATAGATAAATTTAAATCTGTAAATGATACTTATGGTCATAATGCCGGTGACGAAGTCCTTAAGCATGTTGCTCAGCTTATGATGGAAAATACCCGGGAATCTGATGGAATGTACCGTTGGGGCGGAGAAGAATTTATCATGATAATGGCTGATGCAGATATGGAGGTGGCCCGTCAGAAGGCTGAGGATATCAGAAAACAGATAGAAGCATCTGTCTGTGAGGCATATGGATATACCATACGTCATACCATGAGCTTTGGTGTTACCGAATTTGATTCAGCTAAAAGCATTGAAGAAAATATCAGTGTAGCTGATGAAAAGCTGTATACAGCAAAAGAATCCGGTAGAAATCGTGTTATTGCCTGATGTCAGTTACCTCATAAACCATGACACCATTGCTCTTACCCTTAAGAGGTATCTGACCTATCTCATTTACAGAAACTCTATCTTTGATACGCTCAAAAAGGACATCGCTAATCAGCACTTGTCCTTTTTTTGCGTTAGCTTCAAGTCTTGCGGCAGTATTTACAGTATCACCAATGGCTGTATAATCCATTCTGAAATCACATCCTACATTACCAACAACTGCCGGTCCGCAGTTAACACCAACACCGAAGCCTACGCTTCTTCCATATTTCTCAAACAGAACCTTTTCAAGCTTCTCTCCGTTTCTCACAATATCCATGGCAGCGCATACAGCCTTGAATTCATAATCAGGCAGATCGAATGGTGAGTTAAATACAGCCATGGTAGCATCTCCTACGAATTTGTCCAGAGTACCCATATTATCAAAGATAGACTTCGTAGTAAGAGCCAGATATTCATTAAGTATTTCTACAATAGTTTCAGGCTCAAGGGCTTCAGACATGGTTGTAAAGCCTCTGATATCTACAAAAAGTACGGCTATATCTCTGTTCTCTCCTCCCAGCTTTATGCTAAAATCTCCCTTTTTAGAAATCTCATCAACTATTTCAGGAGCCACATATTTTCTGAATGCATTTAATACCTTCTGCTTCTTTGCTTTTTCTATAGCATAATGCAGAGCCAGGGCATATATAAATGATAATGCTGAAATAAGAGGCAGATAGATCATACTGAAGGTATGTCCGTTTTCATTAAGCATAATACAGGTGAAAACATAAAGCCCCACAGAAAGAACAAGTATTATAACAGACTGCCATACCTTAAGCTTTCTGAATATAAAATGTAAGATCATAGCTATTATAGCTGTTATAATTGCAAGATACAGAGGATTTCCATTTATGGCAAATCTGTTTTCCATATAGGACTGTATGATATTGGCATGGATTTCAACTCCGTACATCTGAGAGCTGCTGTTAGGCACCTTAAAGTTATCCTGCATTCCCGGTGCATATGCTCCTAAGAATACTATGCTGTCTTTAAAGGCACGGGAATCAATCTTACCATCCATAAAATCAGCCATGGAAATCATTTCATAATCTCCCGGCTTTCCGGAATAATTTATAATGGATCTTCCAGAAATATCTGTAGGAATTTCCTTAGGTTCTATATTTTTGATTTCACAATATTTTTCATACAGCTCTCGGGAAAACATATGATAGGTCTGACCATTAAAATGCTCAGTTGGTATAATACGGCGTACTACTCCATCTGAATCCTGGGAAACATTACTATATCCCACATCTGCAGCCTTTTGAAGATCTTCAAAGGGCTCACTTGTTCCATCAACAGGCTTTATCAGCTGATGATTATCATTTTCGATAAGACGGTCGCTGTAAATCAGCTGATTTACAATTACCACATTGCCACTATCCTGACATGCCTTAACAAAGGCACTATCCCCCTCTTCATCCACATTTCCGGAGAAAAGTATATCAAGACCAATGAGCATAGGACGTGCGTCACTATGCTCATTGAGTTTATTGATAAGATCCCCATACATGCTTCTGGACCAGGTCTGTACAGGTCCATATTCATCCAGTGTCTTCTCATCGATTCCTATTATTTTTATATCGCTGTCGATTCCTCTGGGAATCTGATACAGCTTATCACGTACAAGATAATCCAGTGATGAAAGCAGATTTGTAAAAGTAAGGAAAAATATAAGTATTCCCACTATCAGACATTCTACAATAATTCCCTTACCTTTTTTCATTTTTTAATTCCCCACTATCTTAATTTCTTGTAAATACATAATCTCCGTCAGAGTTTATATAGAACTTAATGTTACCTGAATATACAGTTGAATCTCCCTCAATAGTCCAGCTTCCGTCTTCCACATTATATTCAACTCCGGAGCTAAGGGTTACTATAATATCCTCAGGAACTGTATTTGTTTCTCTCCATGCAGCTTTTACATGAAGCGTCATGGTAAATTCATTTCCAGCCAGATCCTTTGCAGTTATGGTAAAGTCCTTTTCTCCACTTCCTGCAGAAAGAACAATCTCTGAACTATTGCCATTATCAGACTGATCATCTCCATCAACACTTACTAAGGAAAGATTCTCATCTGAAAATGAAATGGTCAGCTTGTCAGTATATATTACTGCTCCATCCACGAGCTTCACTTCTCTTTCAGAATCATCTCTGTCCCTATGGCTCACAACCTTAACTATGGCAGGCTTGTCCTTATCAATCTTAATAGATTCATTTACTTCAAAGCCCTTTGTGGTAGCACCGTCAGAAACTCTGCTGTAGTAAACTGTTTTTACACTCTCTGAATAAGGAATACTTGTACTGAAAGGTCCATCCTGAGAGGAAGAAATATAGAATCCTTTAGGTGGAAGAATAAATACATCTGATACATAGAATTCATTCTCACCCTTTTTACCTGAAATCTCATATTTCAGTGTATCATCCTCATAATAGCTGATTTCAAAGTCATCCTCTGCAGTAACAGCCTCGCAGTTTTCTGTAGCCGGTACTACTGCTTTAACAGTAAATTTACCCGGACCACGAGGTACTGTTCCTGAATATGCTGAATCAGGAGCATTCTGAGCCTTATATAGAAAATATACTTTATCTTTTCCATCAGAATTTGTTGTAACTACAGGCTTTAATTTAACCCCTACATACTGATCATCAAGCTTAACAGATGCTGTAGTCGGCGTTTTCTCGATTTTGAAAGTATCCTCACATACAGCTGCTTCATACTTATCTGTAGCAGGTATTGTAGCTCTTACCTTATACTTGCCGGCCTTGGTTGGCTTTGTCTTTGAATAATTCTTATCTTCATCTCCTGAAGCCTTATATTCAAATACAGCCTTATCCTTACCATCTGAATCTGTGGTAAGTACCGGTGAAATCTTACCGCCAACAGATGTATCTGAAACCTTAACACTGGCCTTTGTTTCACGTTTGCTGATCTTAAATGAGCCTTCACATACTATCTTCTGATATTTATCAGTTTCAGCTATAGTTGCCTTAACCATATAATTTCCGGCCTTTATAGGCTTATCAGCCTTATATGCATCATTTGGAGCACTTGTAGCCTTATATACATAGGTTGCTTTTCCATCGGAATTAGTGGTTATTGTAGGCGAATACTCATCACCAACATAAGTATTAGGTACAGAAACCTTTGCTGTTGGCTTAATTTTAGAAATACTAAAGGTTGCTGTACAGCTTATCTCATCATAAACGGATGTTTCAGGAACAACTGCCATTACCACATAAGAACCTGGCTTATCCGGTACTGTCTTTGAGAATGCAGAATCAGCAGCACTGCTTTCCTTATAATAAAACTCAGCCTTATCCTTACCATCTGAATTTGTGGTAAGAACCGGTTTAGGTGTTTCTCCCACATTTATATCAGAACAGGAAAGGGATGCTGTAGGAGTCACCTTTGCATATTTTAAAGAAAATCCTAAGGAAGCAATATTTCCTGCCAAATCCTTAATGATATAATAACAGCTTCTCTTATCACCATTATCGGATTTTTCAGTCTCGAAGGTCATAACCACAACAGCATTTTGGCCATTATTAGACTTTTTAATTTCATAGGTTCCTCCCCCTACTTCAATATTATCCTCTAAAGGGATGGAATCATTATATAGATTTTTATCAAATACTTCCGCAGTGATTACTAACTTCTTTGCAGAAACTGTATCGCTTTCAGATATGGAGATTTCTTTTCCATCAGCTTCTGCATGTGGCGACACTTCAGGGTGATCACCATCAAATACAACCTTTGTAAGCATGGAATTTGCTTCTTCAATATCACAGGTCGCCCAGGTATAGTCACTATTGTTTTTGATATAGAACTGTGCATCAGCATCATATGAGCCATCATCAAATACAATTTGTCTGAAATGATCTTCATCAAAGGTAAGGGAAGTGCTATATGAGGTTTCTTCAGAAGTATAAAGCTTTACTGAATAACCGGAGGCAGGAGTTAATGTTACACTGTCCTTTGCATATATCCCATTTGTAACACCTGAAAGCTTGAGATAATTACTTCCATCAGCCTTTGAAAAATTAGAAAGAGGTACCGGGTCAAAGAATTCCCATGCCTCAACTACCGTATAATCGCCAGAAACTGAAGTGTCTCGGTTTCCCACATAAAGATTAAAGCCTCCACCCTCCAGTGTGATCTGGGTAGTCGGTTCCGCATATACATTTCCAATATATTCCGAACTATACTCTGATGCTTTAAATGAAGATGTAACACTATATACAGCAGAAGGGGAATTCTGCATAGTTGTCCTTGTAATATTAACGCTGGCAGCCTTGATGGTACCATAATTTGTTGCACTTCTGAAAATAGTACTGTCAAATGAAGCTACATTAAGTATACCGTTATTATAAAGATCTCCTCCACTACAGGAAATGGTAGTACTGCTGTTTCCGAAGGTTACAGAGCTTCCTATGGTAAGAGAGCCTTCTGCTTCTATTTCTACTGCTACAACATCTTCGCAGCTTATAATCTCACCATTAGCAGCCATAACGGTTCCGTCATTTACCTCCAGACTTACACCTTCTCCTACATGAACAGTTTTATCCACGGTTACAGCAGCCTTCAGATTTACATCCGGGATAAACATTATACCCACTGTAAGTAGTGCCGCCATTATTATATTTATTATCTTGCTTTCTTTGAAAGAACTATTTTTCATAACGCATCCTCCTGTAATGATTACTATATTACATTACTTCCATTCTATTACAGTATCACGTTCAATAGGTTCACCGAAGTCAAAGTCCCAATTTCCTCCGGATGCAGGCTTAAGCTTAGGAACTGAAGCCGTGTCACCCT
The DNA here is from genome assembly GCA_902795855.1 of uncultured Lachnospiraceae bacterium. GTDB lineage: Bacteria > Bacillota > Clostridia > Lachnospirales > Lachnospiraceae > Eubacterium_Q. Next base: position 5,297 of record CADBMW010000243.1, on the reverse strand, counting down.
TATTAACTGTCTGTCTTCCAAATTCACTGCCGTTATACATGAATTTAACAATATAAGGTCCTTCAAGGATTCTCTTGATTTCTTCCTGTGTTATGGATACATCTCTATCCTCAGTCTCTATTGTATAATCAAGAAGTGTAAGTACTGAATCAGGAAGCTGACTATAATCAATATCAGTAGGATCTGACAGATAATCTGTTGTAGTTCCATCTTCGTAGATTATTACTTCCTTACCACCTTCTACCACAACCTCTTTATCAGAAACTGTTCCGTCCTTATAAACAAGTCTTGTGGAAACCTTACCTTCAAATACACTTATCTTGGTATACTTGACACCATCTATCTCATAAATCCATACACGGAACATTGTTCCTCGAACAGACATGGTAGAGTTTGGTGTATTTATCTCATAATAAGAATCATTTGAAAGCTTATTCTGGATATCATTTGTTATAGCACCTTTTTTTAACTCTATGGCAATCTTACCCTTTTTCTCATCTCCTGTTGCTTTAAGCTCTATTTCTGTATTTTCTTCGAGATGAACATATTTATCCTCATCAGCTTTAATTGTAAGTTTTCCGGTATCAAGAGAAACATTATCTCCGGATTCCAGCACCATATTTTCATATGGAGTTATATCACCAGTATCCTTTCTGTTTACATTGGCTTTTCCTTCTACTACCATTACTTTAAGCAGACGGAAGGAATTGTTGGATTTATTCTTAAATACAAAGAATAAAACCGTAGAAAGCCCCAGTAGTAAAACCAGAACTGATGATATGATAATTATAGTTTTTTTGTTATTTTTCTCTTTCATAATACTAATCCTTAAAGCTGATTAATAGTTACTATCTTGTCATAAATCACATAAATATAGTATAACATATTTAAATGCCCAATGCATTAGATAAAAGCCATAGTTATAATTAAATAAGTCTTCCAAGTATATTAACAATGAAGTCCCAGGTTCTTTTTACACTATCCACCGGCATTCTCTCCTGAGGTGTATGAATATCAAATATATCCGGACCAAAGGAGACCGCATCAAGTCCCGGAAGTCCTCCTGCAAAAACACCGCATTCTACTCCTGCATGCATAGCTTCAAAACAAAGTTCCTTCTGGAATAACTCCGTATAGGACTCACTCATGATTTTTCGAAGTTGAGAATCTTCCTTATATTCCCATGCAGGATAATCACCAAATACTGCAATACTTCCACCTACAGATTTGATAAGCTCATCCATCTCAGCTATCATCTCTTCCTTTTCCTTTGATACGCTGCTTCTGACACAGTATGAAAAGACCATCTCATTTTCTTCTGTATTCATAATTCCAAGATTTAATGAGGTCTGAACCAGCCCTTCCATATGAGGACTCATTTTCTTTATGCCATTGGGCAGACTTCCCAGAAGCATTATCAGGTTCAGATTATTCATCTCATCAAGAGGATAAAGCCTACTTATCTTTTCAGGAATATCAGTATCATTTTCTATCTTTGTCAGCTCAATATCCATATTAGGATCAGTAGATTTAAACTCATCTTTAAATTTATCTGTCAGTTCAGAAAGCTGCTCCCTTAGAATATCCTCATTTCTGGATACAAAATAACTTTCAGCTGCAACAGGAATTGCATTATCTTTAAATCCACCTTCTAATGCAATTATTCTGAGACTGTCATCAGCATAAAAAAGAGTTTTAAGCATTTGTGCCATGAGAATATCTGCATTTGCTCTGCCTTTATCAATTTCAGATCCGGAATGTCCACCTGTAAGTCCTTTTATCTGAAGTTTATATTTAGTTCCCTGAGCTCCTCTTCTTATAAATGGATAATGCATCTCTACTAATGCACCTCCTGCACAGGATACTATAATATGGCCCTCTTCCTCAGAATCTATATTAAGGAGTTTTCGGCCTGTCAGAAGCTTCATATTTAGAGCAGCAGCTCCCAGAAGACCAATTTCCTCATCTACAGTAAAAACACATTCAAGGGGTGGATGAGCTATATTTTCGCTGTCCAGTATAGCCAGCATATATGCAACAGCTATTCCGTCATCTCCTCCAAGAGTTGTTCCATCTGCAGAAATGACGCCATCCTTTAGGATCAGTCTCAGTCCATCCTTAGTGAAATCTATATCACAGTCACTGAGCTTCTCACAAACCATATCAATATGCCCCTGAAGTATAACTGTTTCGGAATTCTCTCCGCCAAAGCAGCCATCCTTATAAATGACCACATTATTGTTATCCTCCTGAATGAAGTAAAGACCATGGTCTATGGCAAAATCCACAAGGTATTCACTAATGGCTGATGTATTTCCCGAACCATGGGGAATACCACAGATAGCTTCAAAATATTCAAATACTTTAGCAGGTTCAATACCAGATAATACGCTCATAGCTTTATTTCCTCACTCATATTTTTTTAATGATTCTTCCAGATTATTTATATAATCAAATCTGCTGTTAACATCCTTGCTGAGGGAACTGTATTTTCTGTTAAAATCTCTCATTTGGATTATATTTTCATAATCTCTCATGGCCAGTTCCTTTTCCAGCTTTATATATATTTCATCCTTTTCAAAAAGTGTTTTGATATAACGTCTTCCGTCCCTTACACCAATTTCCTTTTTGACGCTTTTATCCTCTTTATCAAAATTCATGGTTCCGCTGAGCAGTGATCCCAGATCATGACTTGGAATGATATCTATAATCTCAGCATCCGGAAATGAGCTCTCATCAAATCCTCTTTCATTGGAAAGCTCTATAACTATGAATCTTCTAATTCCCATATCATATAATGGTTTAATAGGAACATTATCCTTAACACCGCCATCCAGATAAAGCTGCCCCTCAATATTTACAGGTGCATATATAACCGGCAGGGAAGTTGTGGCCAGTATTATATTTTTAATACGTTCCTTATCCTGATTATTCAGTGACATATATTCAGCTCTGTAATCTCTATAGGTCTCATCCACTGAAGCACTAAGAAGAAGCTTCATTTCCTGATCTGTCACCTGTTCACTGGAAATAACATCCGGAGGACAGGCAGCTGTAGTACAAAACGTGGGTAATGTATCTTCACATTGAAAAAGACCATAGTCAAGATATTTATCAATAAGCTGGGAGGTTGCATTTCTGGAAAAATGAGTATCACCAGCGTTTATCTGACTATAGTCTATATTAAAGAATACCTTAGAATCAATATCATCCCAGACCTTTTCCATTTTTGAAACCGCACTAAGGACAGCATCATGTATGCCTTCCTTTTCAGGATTCATTTTTTTATAATTTGCAATACCCTCTGTAAAAATGGCAGCATTAACTGAACCTATAGAGGTTCCTGCAACAGCTGTAACTGAGTCCAAAAGACCGGCTTCAGCCAGAGACTTAAGCATGCCAACCTGATATATACCCTTGCCGCCGCCACCGGCAAGAACAAGACCTGTTTCCTGCATATAGTTCGCCCCCCTTCTTATATGCCCTAATTATCTGTCCAGATATTTTTTATTCTTTATGAAATCAAGAATATCAAAATCAGTGGTAGTATCACTGACGAAGATAGTTCCCACATCTTCCCCATCCATTAATCTATGGATGATCTCCATATCCGTTGATTCAAGGATTGCTACATCTGCTCCTGCATGATTTGCAATCTGAGCAGCTGCTATCTTAGTATACATACCTCCGGTTCCATATCTGGTAACGGTTCCTTTAGCCATATCCTTTAAAGAATCATCTATTTTTTCTATAACAGAAAGTCTCTTTGCCTTAGGATTCTTTCTTGGATCATCTGTATAGAATCCGTCAATATCTGTGAGAAGAACCAGCATATCAGCTCCTATAAGGGTTGAAACAATAGCTGAAAGTGTATCATTATCACCAAATTCAATCTCTTCAGTAGCCACTGTATCATTCTCATTTACTATCGGAATGATATCCAGATCCAGAAGCTGCTTTAAAGTATTCTGAGCATTCTTTCTTCTCTCATCATTTGTGATTACATCAAAGGTAAGAAGAACCTGAGCAGCTTTATGGTTATATTCCATAAAAAGCTTCTGATAAAGCATCATCAGTTCTCCCTGTCCCAGGGCAGCACAGGCCTGTATCATGGATAGAATTTCAGGTTTTTTATTAAGTCCAAGTATTTTTCGGCCTACAGAAATAGCTCCTGAAGAAACAAGAACCACGTCCTTACCCTGATTTTTAATATCACTGATAATACGGATCATTCTTTCTACTTTCACAAAATCCAGCTCTCCGGTTTCCTGATGCACCAGTGAAGAAGAACCCACCTTTATTACAATTCTGTTCTTAAATCTCAGAGTCTCTCTGATATCGATATTCATGTCCATTTTAATTTTATCCTCTATATCTATTGTTTTCGTAATTCATATATTCATCTATGATCCTATCAGCCAGGTATTCAGAAAGAGCCTCGGCGCATTTTATACCATCTGCTGCCGCAGAGGTAATGCCTCCTGCATAGCCTGCTCCTTCTCCCGCCGGAAATATACCCTGAAAGCCTTCAGACATAAATTCCTTATTTCTGTTAATCCTTACAGGAGAACTGGTTCTTGCTTCTATAGCACTCATAACCGTATCCGGATCATCATATCCCTTGATTCGTCTACCAAAGGCAGGCATGGCATCAAGTATGGCTTCATAGACATATTCCGGAAGAACATTCCCCAGATCAGCAAGATTATATGCACCCTTAATCTCTGGTTTAATACTTCCGATACTGTCTGAGCATTTATGTTCAGCAAAATCCTTATATAACTGTACCGGAATACTCCCCTTACCTGTGATAAATGCTTTTCTTTCAAGCTTCCGCTGAAACTCACATCCTGCAAGAACTCTTCGGTTACCGGCAACAGGTGTATCCTTATAATCCGCCGGTTCTATATTAACAACAATGGCAGAGTTAGAGTTTTGTCCATTTCTACCACTGTAGCTCATTCCATTTATACATATACTTTCCTTCTCCGTAGAGGAATTAACCACATAACCTCCGGGACACATACAGAAGGAAAACACACTTCTTCCGCTTTCAGTATGATGTATCAGCTTGTAATCAGCTGCAGGAAGGGAGGATCCGTAAAGACTTTTATAATCCTCACCATACATCGCCTTATTTATGGTATCAGCCTTATGTTCAACTCTTACACCCATGGCAAAGGGCTTTTGTTCCATTACAAAGCCTTTATCATAAAGCATTTCATAGGTATCTCTTGCACTATGACCAATGGCAAGAATTACAGCCGGTGTAATAAGCTCATATACCTCATCAGTTA
>CADBMW010000242.1 GCA_902795855.1 uncultured Lachnospiraceae bacterium | reverse complement strand
TGCTGTTTGGTTTTACGTGGCATATCATTACCCTCCATATTTCAAAAGATTGATCACTATGATTTCTTTCACTATGAACCGATTATAATCCTCTATGTATAACAAATGCGCAACACAGCACCGAGGATTCCCGCTTATGCATCCTAAAAAGTGACACTCTGAGTTTTAGAGTGTCACTTTTAATATGTTACATCTTAGGGCCGTTTGCTGCAACTGCGGCTGGAGCAGGACGATGTTTTACGTTTTCTTTTGCCTTCTCTAAAACCGACTCGGTAACCTTCTGCTTCAGTGTTCCGTTTTTGATTGTTTCAGCAAGTCTTTCTTTATTAAAGTTTTTGCCATGAAGCACCTTCTGCCTCTTCAGTTTTTCGACAACAACCTTTTGTATATCATTGAACTTAATCTTTTCTGCTTCAATAGACTGCACCATAACACGGTTTGACGGATCTGCAAGTATCTGCTTTGATATCAGCTCTCCGAGACGGTTGTAACTATTTTCCATTTTTTGTGCAGCATCCTGCTCGGCTGCATTTGCGCCTTCAGCATTTTTATCTTCCATGATATAACCCACTATATCCTGGTGATTGGTCATGGTCTCATTTATATTATTCTGTATGGAAATAATAGCTTTATCTGTATTATTTTCTATTTTTTTCCATTCTTTATATTTAAGACCTCCATTCTGCTTAAGGAGCTCTTTGAATAAAGAATTCTTTGACAGCTTCTCGGCTTTTTTCTCAAAAGAACCATCTCTGAAGCTTGTTTCGATTTCTGTTTTCAACTGCTGAAGTTTGTTCAGGTCTACATCACGTGCTTCCATTCTCTCTATATAACTATCAACATAGAATGTAAGTGCAGCATCGTAAGGCTCATCTGTCTTTTTGCTGTTCTGAGTCAGCTTTGTAAGATCCTTACCCATAGAGTCTATCTTTTTTGTGATAATATTCGATATTGTCACCTGCTGGTTTGAAACTGCCTTCAGTTTTTCATAGGAATCATTTACTTCATTTTCCAAAGGCTTTGTATCATTTAGATGATAAGTAGATTCAAGATCAGTTTCATAATGATTCAACATTAATTCTATTTCTTTTTCGGTTCCATCAGTAAATGTATGTTCATCTCCACAAGTCAGGTCACTTTTCAATCCCAAACGAAGATTATCATAAACTTTAAGAAGATTCATGGCAGCTTTCCTACCTGTGTCAGCCTGTTCAAGTCTGATGCGTCCTCTGTCATCTCTTTTTCCGAACCTGCTGTAACGTTCTTTGTAATAAGTGGCGGCTGCCTTCTTGTATGCAAGCAGCTTTGTTCTGATTTCATCCGGAGTTAAGAATGGATCCTCCAGGGCCTTTATGCTCGCATTAAGGGTTTTCTCCATATTCTTGAAAAGCCTCGTTCCCACCTGTCCAATCTGGGCTTCAGCAGCTTGCAGAGTCTCTGCATCAGGATGAGTTTGCAGAAGCTTTGTCTTGATTGTTTTCAGCTCGGATATTATATCTTTCATACCCTTCTTATAAACCTCGAAGGCTCCGTTTAACCGCTGAACATCAGGGACTTTCTTTGTTATCGTCAGAAAGCTTCCTGGCTTTGCTTTTCCATTCATGCTATAGGTAACATCTCTTACTTTAATTTCACTGTTACCCTCAGCGAATTTCTTCATTATTTCAACCTGATAACATTTCCATTTCAGGGATTCCTCAACACCTGCATATTTTTCACCCCACAGCTTGTCGGGGGTCTTGCCATCTATTAAGAATACATCCTCCTTCCTGACACCGGCATCCACCAGTGCAGTTCGGTAACTGTCCTTAAACAAAAAGTTCATCTTCTTTGTAAGCCAGGTGGAAGGTCTCATCAGGTTGTCATCTATGTCATATTCTTCCTTTTTATTTAAGAAGTCCAGAGTTGCTTCCTTAGTATCCTGAAGATCCCTGACCTGCTGCAAGATTTCATCATCTGTAATATTTGAAAAGAAGTTTTTGGCATTACTGCGGGCAGTCATATTTGCAGCCTTGATAGTATCCTTATAGGCCTTTATTAAAATCTTACCAAAAGGCTTTTTTAACCCTTCCCTGTCCTTACCATTCAGAGACTTCAGAACAGTTCTTGTATCCAGTGAGCTACAGTCCATTTTAGACACAGTATTCATTCCAAATACAACCGCAGGACCAGCAGCTGCAATTCCTTCTGTAATGGTTTTTCCTGCCATTCTATTAAATACATCTATGGCAAGATCTCTGTTACAGGCTATGTTTTTTGCATCTCTATCAAAAAATGGATTTCCCTGATTCAGCGGTGGCCGTTTTTCATATCCGGTATTAAAGAAGGCATAGGTATCCTGGAGCTTAGTCCAGAAACTTAAGGTCTCATCCCATTTTCTGCCTCCCATCTGCTCTTCCATCACCTGTTTTCCGACCATCCTAAGATTTCCATTTTCAAAGATTTTGTCTTTTTCCTGCATAAAATCTACACACAGATGATTTATGAGATAATTCCTGCGAATGTATTTATTCATAACCTCAGGGTCCGAGTAATCCCCCTCCGGAACTCTGTAATTCTGGACCTTTTCTGTTGCACGAAGGATTATCTCGCCCCATTTCTTTAAGGATTCCTTATACTGTTCTTCAGTAGTCGCACCTCTTGTAGGATAATCCACGCAGAATTTTGAAAATTTGTCCATAAGATCCTGTCGTGTATCCAGATGCTCCATATTATCCACTGTAATATCCGCCTGAGTGGCCAGAGCCCACATTGTAAATATCATAAAATGTGTAGGGGTTCTGTCTCCATCCAGAACCTTTAAATATCTATCACTATACTTCTTCTGGAATAATAAATGACCCGCTCCTTTGAGAGCCTCTTCAGCTTTCTGAGCTGCATTCCAATTTGTATCATGATCAAATTCTTTTTGCTGCTTTAAGCTAAGATCTTGATATTCTGATGTAAATGCCCACGGATAAGCCTTCTGAGTAGATCCACCTATTCTCTTCTCAGAAGAATTATCTATTTTTTCAAGAAAATCATATTTGTTTACATCATTTAATATAAAATCCTTCTTATTATCCTTTAAGCCCTGGGTCTCAAACTCCCTTCCCATGGCTTCTCCTGATTCATTGATCCAGTTTTCAAACTGAGGATGCTTCTTTCTCTCTCTTCCAATACTCCTGTATTCAGTATCAACCTCAGCCTTTATGTTTTCTTCATTCTGGATTTGAGAAAGATTATACAGATGACCCTGGATCTGCCACTGAGCAGATTTCTCTACAAGTATTTCTTCCAGAATCTTAGCTTCTATATTATCCTTATATGCGGGATGTTCTTTTTTGAAATACTCATAAAGATTAGTATTCTTCTGTGCGCGTGAATTATTCAGGAATCTCTCAATTTCACTATCCGGAACACCACATACTCTTGCATAGTCTTCCATAGTACTGTTTTCATTCAGCCCAGAGTCCTGCCACGTTTTGTTAAGGATTGCATTGTTACTTCTAAATGCATCATTTATATCCATAACAAGAAAACTCTTCATATTATTGTTTTTTAATCCTGCAGGAGAGTTTCCTGCCAGAAAAAGAGCTTTCTGCTGCTTCAGTTCTTCTTCATCATTATTAAAAATCTGAGTATATGTGTTCTTAAGCTTAACTACTTTTGCAGTATTCTCAGACATAATTCTTCCGACTGACTGAAAAACCTCTCGATGAGTATCTTCGTTACCCTTGGTAATAAACTGGTCTAAAAATGCATTTTTAATAGTATTTAATGCATTCGTTTCAATCGGCGGAATATTATCAATTCCCTGATAATAGGTATCAACTTTGATAATATAATCAAGCTTTTCCTTTATAGAATTCAGACTGTTATATATATCAAAAACCTTCTGAGCCTTTTTTTGCGGAGTACCTAAGAATTCCTCCGAACCACCATATATATTTTCATTCTGCTCAACTACTTCTTCATTGATTTCATTTTCTTTCATTTTCTTATCTCCTTACTTACGCCATTATTCGTAAAATGCTTTACTCCCTGAGTATACTTTCCCAATAGCAACAAAAGAGCAACTATTTTAATATTTTAATAAATACCTTGCTGATTAGTTTTGGGTTTCATGTTTATGGAACCTATCAGATTAAAGACTGCAGCTATCAGATTTAAAACATTGACCAGCGGCACAATTCCTTTTTCAATCATGGACCCCTTATTCAGTGAAGCGGCAAAACCCAGCCACATACATCCATCTACAAACAGCAGCGTAAACGAAATAAATATTATCACCGCAGAAAAAATGATTCCCGCTATCCCTTTAAAAAATGATGATATCATCGTGGCTATACTTGTCATATAAAACATGAAATATAACAGGATCATTTCATCATTCCACCAATCTGTGATTCTGTCAAAATAGCGGACTGCATAGACTATCTTATAAACAAAAGCTGCCAGGGCGATGATAAAACCTATCACTCTTAACACAGTTAAATATTTCGTTTGATTTTTGTTTTCCATTTTTTTCATCCTAATTCATGCTTCGGCAATCTTTATAAAGTACGCAAGATCCGGAGACATTGCAAAACGTCTGTTATCATACGATATTATAACATTTCCGCCCTCATTCTTTGAAACAACCTTGAGAATTTTTCCGGTTTCATATTTCATGAAATCCTTAATCTCTTCAGCCTGCCCAAACATCCAAAGAATATGGTAGCTGACACCCTCTTTTGCATCATTTAAACTGATCATATGAACACCCCCATTCTATCCCAGTCCATTCCCAGTTTACTATACTTCTTTATCTTCGATTATCCGTCATAATAAGTATTATAGTCAATAATAAAGAGTGTTTGTCTCAACAAACACTCTTTTCATGAAAAACATATTATAGATTTAGTAACTTTCCTGTACTGTAAAGTCTCCTGTCCCTTTTAAGAAACTATCAAAGAACTTAAGCACCAGTCCATTAACCTGATCAATGCATTCGCCTGCATCTATGTCACCTGTACCAAGAAGACTTGAAAGGAACGGCGAAAGAAGCGGCAGATCTGTAAAGTTCATATGTTCTGACCCCTTAAAGTATGTACTGTAACCCTCAGTAGCATTCTTAAGGATTACATTATTTGAATAATCGACCCCAGTCTTCTCGCATTCTACACACTCTTGATTATGAGATTCATTGTTTATACTAAGTAAAGGAGTTGTATATGGATCTTCATTTATTACAGGAATTCCGTCCTTAACTCCTGTCTGTTCTCCAAGCATGGTTCCGTCCAGATCTATTACTGCTGATATGTCCTCTCTTCTTCCAACTGTAAC
>CADBMW010000241.1 GCA_902795855.1 uncultured Lachnospiraceae bacterium | reverse complement strand
GGATATCAGCCCGGTAATACGATGGGCCAGCCAATGCAGCCAAATTCACAGATGGGCCAGCCACCTGTATCCGGACTTAGATATAATGACCCCAGCAACCGTCAGGAAAATCTAGATCCACAGGCAGCAGAAATGAAGAGAAATATGATGATTCATTGTCCTTCATGTGGAGCAATATGCAACTTCAATGCTTTCAATTGCAGTGCCTGCGGTGCTCCTCTGCACCAGATCGGATAAATTACAAACTTTACTGCCGAGAGGAAATACTATGAATACACAAAAGAAAAGAACAAGTATCATAATTATATACTTTCTGATTTCCCTTATATCCATTACATTCCTGGCTTTATTTCAGCTGGAGGTAAATGCTGCTGAGGGAGATACAGTTACTCAGGATGTATGGGATGGATTTGAACCGGAATTAGAAGAGCTGCCTTCAACCATTAAGGCAACTAAAAAGCTGGAGCTTACGACCAATGCTCCTGATGGAGTTGAAGTTTCCTACGAAGTAACAAATGAGAAAAAAGCAGAGATCATAGATGATAATATTTTCGTAGGAAAGATGGTTGGAAAGGTAACTATAACAGCAACATTTACGGCAACATTAAATGGTGCTGAGGTTACCAAAGAAGTAAGTGAAAAAATAAAGATTAAGGGTAAGAAAAAGATTTATCTGGATCCGGGGCATCAGAGTATTGTGGATCTGAAAATGGAACCAGCCGGACCGGGAAGCTCCAAGACTTCATACAGAAATACAGTAGGATGTCAGGGTGTTGCCACAAAGATTCCAGAATATAAATTTACCCTTACCATAGCTAAGAAAATGAAGAAGGCTCTTGAGGCAAAGGGCTACGAAGTTTTGATGAGTCGTACAAAGCATAATGTAAATATCAGTAATGTGGAAAGGTCCCTTATATGGAACAAGACCAAGTCTGACATAGTCATAAGAATACATGCCGACAGCTTTACAGATCCTAATATGACAGGTGCATCTTTGCTCTATCCTTCAGAGTCAAATCCGTACCCAATAAAAAATAAAGCTAAACAGTCAAAAAAGCTTGCAAATAAAATGATAAACAGTTATTGTAAAGCTACAGGGATTAAAAACAGAGGCATTATAGTCAGAAATGATCTGACAGGATTTAACTGGAGCACACTTCCTACAGTTCTTATCGAGTGTGGATTCATGAGTAATGCCGCTGAAGACAGGCTCATTAATTCTGCAGATATGCAGGAAAAAATGGTATCTGGTATGGTAAACGGAATAGATTCCTATTTCGGTTATAAATAAACAAAAAATGAGGAGGTAAAGGTAAATGAATTATTCAATTCAAGGTGATACTCTTCCGGTTGTAATCATCAATCTGGAAGCAGGTGAGTCAGTGAAAACTGAAGGGGGCGGAATGTCCTGGATGACACCAAACATGAAGATGGAAACAAAGGGTGGCGGACTTGGAAAAATGCTCAGCCGTGCAGTTTCAGGAGAATCTATTTTCCAGAATATCTATACTGCAGAAGGTGGTCCTGGAATGATTGCTTGTGCATCCAGTTTCCCTGGATCAATCAGAGCATTTGAAATTTCTCCTGGAAATTCAATAGTCCTTCAGAAGTCAGCATTCCTTGCTTCAGTTGGTAATGTAGATCTTTCAATTCATTTCAAGAAAAAGCTTGGTGCCGGATTATTTGGTGGTGAGGGATTCATCATGCAGAAGATTTCCGGACAGGGTATCTGCTTTGCTGAATTTGATGGACATGTAGTTGAGTATGAGCTTCAGGCAGGACAGCAGATGGTTATCGATACAGGTAATCTTGCTGGTATGACAGAGTCATGTTCAATGGATATTGTAACAGTTAAAGGTCTCAAGAATATTGCTTTCGGTGGAGAAGGCCTCTTCAATACTGTAGTAACAGGTCCTGGTCATGTATATCTTCAGACTATGCCTGCTTCTGCACTTGCAAGCACAATCCAGCCATACATTGTTACAGGCAACTAATTTCTTATTGACAATTACTAAATGTAAATCTATAATCTCATAGTCACAGGAGTGCTTAAGGTATTAGGCTGAGAGACAATTATCACCATTGTCAATCCTTTGGGAGAAACCCGGAACCTGATCCAGATAATGCTGGCGTAGGAAGTTTAAGTCTATATTAATGACTAAATGATTTATGTATTCAAGGGCTTTCTTCTTGTGAAGAGAGTCCTTTTTTAAACTGAGTCAAACAGAAATGTCCTTAATGACTCACCAGCGATATATTGGGGGCACCACCTTATGTCGCTATATAAAAATTAATGCTTAAGAAAGAAGGTAATGATTATGAACACAGCATTAACAATCGCAGGAAGTGATTCCAGCGGAGGCGCCGGTATACAGGCAGATATCAAGACCATGACAGCAAATGGTGTTTATGCCATGTCAGCTATCACGGCTCTTACTGCACAGAATACTACCGGTGTTACAGGAATAATGGAGGTAACGCCGGACTTTTTGGCTAAGCAGCTGGATGCGGTATTTACAGATATTGTTCCCGACGCAGTAAAAACAGGTATGGTGGCTTCAAGTGAGCTCATCAAAACCATCGCAGAGAGGCTTAAGAAATACGATGCGAAAAATATAGTTGTTGATCCGGTTATGGTGGCAACAAGCGGAGCAAAGCTCATAAGCGATGATGCCATTGAAACCCTGAAGCAGGAGCTTCTTCCAATTGCCACAGTTATCACTCCTAATATTCCTGAGGCAGAGGTTCTGTCAGGAATGACAGTTCATAGTGAAGAGGATATGATAGCCGCTGCAAAGAAAATCTATGAAGACTATGGATGTGCAGTTCTCTGTAAGGGCGGACATCAGATTAATGATGCCAATGACCTTTTGTATCGCGATGGTGGCTATGTATGGTTTAAGGGTAGAAGAATAGATAATCCTAATACTCATGGAACAGGCTGTACTCTTTCCAGTGCCATAGCTTCTAATCTTGCAAAGGGCGAAAATCTGGATAAGGCTGTAAAACTTGCAAAATATTATATTTCCGGTGCACTTGCGGCTATGTTGGATCTGGGTAAAGGAAGCGGACCTATGAATCATGCATTTAATATCCCTGGTGATTATGAGGAGGAGCTGTAATATGAGTAATAATGAAACAGCTGAGGTTACAGCAGTTAAGAAAACCTCTACCCTCAGTAACGGACTTATATGGTTTGGTGCCGGTGTATCCATAGCAGAAATACTGACAGGAACCTATATTGCTTCCCTTGGTTTTGCAAAGGGTATAGCAGCAATTTTAATCGGACATTTAATAGGTGGACTTATGATGTTTGCCGCCGGAATGATCGGAGGCAGAACCGGAAAGAGTTCCATGGAAACTGTTAAAATGAGCTTTGGCGAGTTTGGAGGAAAGTTTTTCTCTCTGTTAAATGTTCTCCAGCTTGTGGGCTGGACAGCTATCATGATCTATGATGGTTCCCTTGCGGCTGATGGTATCTTTTCCACGGGTGCCTGGATATGGGCCATAGTGATCGGAGTTCTCATCCTTGTGTGGATCCTTATCGGAATTACAAATCTGGGTAAGGTAAATACCATAGCAATGGCAGCTCTCTTTATTCTGAGTATCATACTTTTTAAGGTGATATTCTTTGGTAAGGGTTCTGCAAATGCTGTACCTGATGATGGACTTACCTTTGGTGCTGCTGTGGAGCTCAGTGTTGCAATGCCTCTTTCCTGGCTTCCGCTTATCAGTGATTACACAAGAGAAGCAGAAAAGCCGGCTCAGGCTACAGGAGTATCTGTAATAGTATATAATCTTGTAAGTATATTTATGTACATCATAGGAATGGGAGCAGTAATATATACTGGAGAATATGATATAGCATCGATTATGGTGAAGGCGGGACTTGGAATAGCAGCTCTGCTTATTATCATCTTCTCTACAGTTACAACAACCTTCCTGGATGCATATTCTGCCGGAGTTTCCAGTGTATCCATATTTAAGAAGATAGAAGAAAAATGGGCTGCTATCGTGGTTACTGTAATCGGTACAGTTGCAGCCTGTGTATTTCCAATGGATGATATAACCAACTTCCTGTATCTCATTGGTTCAGTATTTGCACCAATGATTGCTATTCAGATTGCAGATTACTTTATACTTAAAAGTGACTCTCTGGAAAAGAATAAATTCGGAGTGGCAAATCTTATAATCTGGGTTATAGGTTTCGTCGTTTACAGACTCTTGATGAATGTGGATATTATAGTGGGAAATACACTTCCGGATATGATAATTACAGTTATCATCTGTGTGATCGTAGGGATGATAATTAAGGGAAGAAAAGTAAATAAAAACACCTCATCCGTCAGCTGAAAAATCAGCTGACACCTTTTCTCGTCTCCGACTCGGTCAGTCGGCCTAAAACGTGTGCCACCGGCACACAGGCCGTCCTCAAGGGGAAG
>CADBMW010000240.1 GCA_902795855.1 uncultured Lachnospiraceae bacterium | reverse complement strand
TGATGTGGTATCAGATAAGAGTGTAACAACTACAAAGTATACTTATGATAAGAAAAAACGTCTTAAAAAAGCCGTAAGTACTACTGTGGATTCATCAACAAAGGCAAATACATATAATTCTTCATCGAGTTCAGCTACACGTAAATCTGAGTATTCATCAAAGTATGATAATACTTCAGAGAATACAGCAACTGTAACAACAAAGTATACCTATGATAAAAAAGGACGTGTTAAGAAAACTGTATATACAGATCCTGGTAAAGACACATATAAGTCTACAACATCATCAATGATAAACAAAAACTATAGTCAGGAATATGATGATAAGGGTGTTGCTACATACATTAGCAATCATGATTACACATGTGATGCCGGATACACTGATGTTACAAATGTATCTGTGGAGAATAATGTAAGAACTGTAACTAAAACTAAGAACCCATATAAAGATACATATACCAAATTAGGATACCAATATGTTGACCCATATGATTTTTATACATCTGGATACGTTACCAATCATGATTCAACTGTAACAGGTACAAGAACATATACTTTCTATGGAAATGGTGGATCACAGATAGAAGATAAGTTTACAGAATCCGGTGCTGATAACGTGTATGATTATGAATATGAAACTAAAGCTACTACTAAAGTTCCATTTACAAAAACTGGAACGGTTAATTACTATGAGTTTGACAAAAATGGACATACCAGAGGTATAGTATATACTTATGAAAAGTATAATGCTGATGGTTCTCTTGCAAGTAAAGGTAATGGTGCAAGGTACAATAATGGAAAAACTACTACAGATGATGTAGAGGCTACTGTCAATATGGCTGCACCTATACAGGCTAATCTGGCTTCCGGAAGTGTATATAATATTGCTGTTACAGAAACAGAACCAGCAACTCCTGTTAAGGAAACTACAAAGTATGTTTATGACAAGACTGGAAATGTTAAGACTGCTAATGTAAAAGGTACATCAACAAGTGTTTATAATGTAGTAAATGAATCCTACGGTAATGCAATTTATAAATTTGATGGTGCCGGAAAGCTTCAGGAAGTAAAAACAACATATACAAACAAGTATACAAATAAGAAGTCTAATGAAAACACTGTTAAGACAGGAACAAAGAATCTTACAAAGGTTCTGAAAACTTCTAAGGGTAAATATAATATGAGTAGTTCTTCAGGATACAACCTGGATTCACGTATTATCTATACACTTAAAGGAAAGAAGTACGCAAGTTCAAACGCTAAGCTTGTTAAGAAGCAGCAGTGGATGATCCAGAATGGTAGATTAAATGGAGTAGTTGGACTCTATTAATACTAGACAAATCTGAATTATACACAACAAGATGGAGGTGGCAGAAATACCACCTCCTCTTGTTATTTTTGCTTAAAAAAGTATTTGTCAGATGCGAGGCTGATGCGAAAATGATGTGAAGCTGGTGTAAACAACACAAATGAATGATAGAGCAGAAATTGTTGCCTGACATGCTGGGGAAAGTGGGTTAAAAGCAACACAAATACAGGAAGTGTCAGTAAGTGTTGCCGGAGAAATTTAAATTAGGCTGCTGAGAGGCTGAAAAAGCAACATATCAAGCTGAAAGGGTAGAAATTGTTGTCGAGGGCACTGGAATTATGACTTGACCCTTGCCTTCTGGCCCAATTAAGCCCCCTGGTCAAAGTAAGACTTGCCCCCTGGCCGAATTAGGCTTTGACAACACAACCTCTCAAG
Organism: uncultured Lachnospiraceae bacterium; assembly: GCA_902795855.1. GTDB lineage: Bacteria > Bacillota > Clostridia > Lachnospirales > Lachnospiraceae > Eubacterium_Q. The sequence continues at coordinate 4,939 of CADBMW010000240.1, read as the reverse complement.
TTTTGACACCTACATAATGTGATGATATAATTAGGTTTTAATGTTATTCAGAGAATCAAGTGGAGAATTATCTGGAGATTTATGTGGAATGCTTAGATATGAAGATATAAATGATATATCGGATGGACGCCTTTATGGGCCGGATGATCTGGTCATGGCAGGGACAGGTGGCTGTGAGGGTTGCAGCAAGTGCTGTGAGTCGGACATGGGTCATTCTATAGTTCTTGATCCCTATGATGCATATAATCTCATAAAAGCAACCGGTGAAAGCTTTGATCAGCTTCTCACCACCTTTAAGATAGAGCTTTCCATGATAGATACCATAGTTCTTCCGAACCTGAAAATGGATAAGGGCTGCAGCTTCCTGAAGGATGGGAGATGCACCATACATCAGTACAGGCCGGGGATATGCAGACTGTTTCCTCTCGGCCGCATATATAATGATAAAGGCTTTGACTACTTCCTTCAGACGAAGGAATGTGCTCTGACTGAAGAAAAAAGAAATCCTGTTAAAGTCAGAGACTGGCTGGGGATAGACAATCTGGAAAAGAATTCAAATTACATAAACAAATGGCACAGGTTCATTAAATTCGAAAAAAAGAAGGTTGCCGAAAAAAGAGAAATGGCATCCCATGAAATAAACAGATTTAAGAAGATAGAAAAAAACAGCCTCAGGGACTACGCGCACATCCTGGGTGAAGACGAGAAATACGAGGAACTGGGCTTTAGAAAATATAAAGAGTCACTTATAAATAAGGAACAAACTGATTCAGAAGAAGCCGTAAAGGCGATAATAAAGACAAGCCTGTCATGTTTTTATATGGAAGGCTACGACGTAACAAAGGATTTTTACGAGCAATTCGATGAAAGACTAAAACTATGTCTTGGAAGGCTTAGAAAATACTAGTGATATACTGGAATAGATATTTGGAGTTAAAAGATGTCTGATAAAAAAGCTCTGGTTGCAATGAGCGGAGGAGTTGACAGCTCGGTAGCTGCTTATTTAATGAAAGAAAAAGGATATTCACCAGTAGGTGTAACCATGATGCTGCATGATCAGGATGCAGCCTGTGTATATGGTACTCATAGCTGCTGTACCCCCGATGATATCGAGGATGCAAGAGTAGTTTCTTCAACTATGGGTATTCCTTTTCACGTTGTTAATTTCCTGGATGGATTTAAGGAAAAGATAATAAACAGCTTTGTAACTACCTATTTAAAAGGAGAAACTCCAAACCCCTGCATAGAGTGCAACAGATATATGAAATTCGGACTGCTCTTTGAAATGGCCGACAGAGAAGGCTGCGAAAAGGTAGTGACAGGGCATTATGCATCTGTTGTATACGACGAAGAAAAGTCAGTATATAAATTGAAGAGAGCAGTGGATAAGACAAAGGATCAGACCTATGTTTTGTATTTTCTGACACAGGACCAGCTGGCAAGACTGGATTTTCCAGACGGCGAATATGAGAAGACAGAAATCAGAGAGATAGCCCAAAGACAGGGACTTCCTGTAGCCCATAAGCATGACAGTCAGGATATATGCTTCGTGCCGGATGGGGACTATGCTGGCTATATAGAAAGAAATTATGACAGGGAAATGCAGGAACTTAGCGGTCTCACAAGTCTTCCTGAGGAAGGGGATTTCCTGGATATGGAAGGAAATGTTCTGGGCCGCCACAAAGGGTATTTTCACTATACCATCGGCCAGAGGAAGGGACTTGGCATTTCAGCAAAAGCACCACTTTATGTAGTTGACATAATTCCTGAAACCAATCAGGTAATACTTGGTTCAAATGAGGACCTTTTTACAAGAGAGGTTAAGGCGGCAGACTTTAATCTGATCAGTGAGCCTGAAAATTCAGTAGATGGAGATGAATCCGTGGAGGGAGAAAACTCCGGAGACAGAAGGTATCTTGTGACCGCCAAGGTACGATACCGTGCAAAGGATACTTCAGGAGTACTTACACTCCATGAGGACGGAACAGCTGACATGCTGTTTGATGAACCCGTCAGAGCAGTCACACCGGGACAGAGCCTGGTGGTATATGATGGTGACTACTGCGTAGGTGGAGGAACCATTATTAAGTAGGATAAATCCAAAATGAAAACGGAGGATATTAACATGACAAAAAAAGACATGCTTGCTTATATGCAGAGTTCAGAAAATAAATGCCGAAGCGTGGATGTAGTAAATGAAGCTTTGTATGACGAATTCGGTGTAAAGCGGGGACTTCGAGATATAAACGGACATGGTGTACTTACCGGTGTAACGAATATTTCAAAGATCGTGTCTTCAAAAATGATAAATGGCGAAGAGGTTCACTGCGATGGTGAGCTCTGGTACAGAGGATATAATGTTATAGATCTGATAGATGATTTCGGATTTAAGAGATTTGGTTTTGAAGAGGTGGCATATCTGCTGCTCTTTGGTGAGCTTCCAAATGCTGAGGAGTTAAGGGAGTTCAGAGATGTTCTGGGAAGCCTGAATCATCTTCCTACAAACTTTACCAGAGACGTTATAATGAAGGCACCCAGCCGTGATATCATGAATTCCATGACAAAGTCTGTTCTGACCCTGGCTTCATATGATGACTGGGATGTATCGGACCTTTCCATTCCAAATGTTCTCAGACAGAGTATGTCTCTCATAAGCGAGTTCCCTATGCTGGCTGCATATGGTTACTGCGCATACAATCATTATGAAAAAGACGACAGTATGTATATTCACAGACCGGATTCAGCTCTCAGCACTGCAGAAAACATGCTTAGAATGCTGAGACCGGATAAGGGCTATACAGAGATAGAAGCACAGGTTCTGGATGCGGCGCTTGTACTTCATATGGAACACGGCGGTGGAAATAATTCAACCTTTACAACAAGAGTTGTGTCCAGTGCCGGTTCAGATACGTATTCCGTCATAGCTGCGGCTCTTTCTTCATTGAAGGGACCTAAGCATGGTGGAGCTAATATAAAGGTAATGCAGATGATGGATGACATCAGAGCACATATTCCAAGCTACAAGGATACAGATGCTCTTCGTGATTATCTGGCAAAGATTGTAGATAAGCAGGCCTTTGATAACCGGGGACTTATCTATGGTATGGGACATGCAATCTACTCCGTATCGGATCCGAGAGCCCGTGTATTCAAGAGATTCGTGGAAAGACTTGCTGTTGAAAAGCACATGGAAGATGAATATGAATTATATTCAAATATAGAAAAGATTGCTCCTGAAGTAATCGCAGAAAAGAGAAGAATTTATAAAGGTGTCAGCGCAAATGTTGACTTTTACAGCGGTTTTGTATACAGTATGCTGGGTATTCCAACAGAGCTTTATACTCCTCTCTTTGCTGTGGCGAGAATCGTAGGATGGTCAGCCCACAGAATTGAAGAGCTGATAAATGTGGATAAGATCATCAGACCTGCATACATGAGTATCATGGAGGAAAGAGACTATATTCCGCTGGAAGATAGAAAATAACGCCGGTATGATATACGGCCGGCCGGAAAGAAGGAATTTATAAATGAAAGGTGTTATGAAAAGAAAATTATCATTTGCTTTAGTGATATGCCTGATTATAGTAGCAGCCTTTGAAACAAATGACATATCCCTTGCAACGGGAAAGAAGACTGCCAAGAGTCTTAAACTGACCAATATCAGTACAAATCACGTTATCAAGAAGGGAAAGAAGTATAAAGTTAAATATACCATTTCCCCAAAGGGAGCTGCTAAGGGCGTTAAATGGAAGAGCTCAAATAAGAAGGTGGCCACTATTTCAGGTAAGGGCGTGATCAAAGCCAAGAAGAATGGTAAAACCACCATCACAGTTACTTCCAAGAGCAACCCGAAGCTGAAAAAGACCTTTAAGGTTATAGTGGGAACTCCACTGAAAAGTGTGAAGCTTACAAATAAGGATAAGGCGACAAAGATAGAGGTGGGAACAGCTGTTACCCTTAAGACAAAGCTTGCCCCATCAAATGCTTCCAATAAGAAGATTAACTGGACATCAAGCAAGACTTCGGTCCTGACGGTTAACAGCAATGGAAAGATAAAGGGAAAGAGCAATGGTACAGCTACCATTACAGGTAAAGCAGCCGACGGTTCCAATAATAAGGTAACTCTCAAGGTTACTGTTTATACACCGGCTAAGTCCGTATCCATTTCTGCTTCAGTAGACAGACATATAATGAAGAAGGGCGAGGACATAAAGCTTACTGCAACTGTTAAGCCGGATACTACAAGTAATAAAAAGGTTACATGGAAGTCAAGTAATGATGCGGTTGCAACAGTAGATAGCTCCGGAAAGGTTAAGGCAATTTCCGAGGGATCTGCAAAGATTACTGTTTCAACAACAAATGATAAAACTGATTCATTTATGGTTCATGTGCTGGCGCTTCATGCATCCACCAGTAAATTCATAGCCCATAGAGGTTACAGTGCTGCTGCTCCGGAAAACTCCAAGGCAGCATTTGAACTGGCAATCACAAAGGGCTACTATGGAGTGGAATGCGATGTCAGACCTACAGCTGACGGCGAGCTTGTCATATCTCATGACAATAATATGTCCAGATGCTTTGGTGTAGATATTGATATCTCCAAGGCTAATTATGCGGCCATAAAGAATTATACAATGACAGCCGGAAATGGTCTGGACAAACATCCATTTGAAACTATTCCCACACTTAGGGAATATATGGATATTGTTTCTAAAAGTAAAAAGATCCATCCTATTATAGAGATTAAGGCGGCAGATAATAATACATTAGTTAAGATACTTGATCTGGTGGATTCATACGGAATGAATGACAGAGTTGAATATATATCATTTAAGCCGATCATAGTAAGGGCTTTGAATGATCTGATAAATGAAAGGTATGAGAAGTCACTGACACCTGATGTAACACCGGAAGTAACACCAGAGGTAACACCGGAAGT
>CADBMW010000239.1 GCA_902795855.1 uncultured Lachnospiraceae bacterium | reverse complement strand
GTCTTTCTTAATCTTACTATAATCTTCTCCTATAGCCTCTTTCATAAATGTGCCCTTGACATATTTTCCATTTAACTTAATTCTTATGTCTTCAGCACCGGCTATAAGATTGTCACAGCCTAACAGTTCGGCCAGTTTACATAACGCAGCATTTCTTCTGTTAACATTAGCATTTTCATTTATTCCTATGCCGGTACTAATGTTATTCTGGTTACACGCAGACATTCCCTTACCGGCAACATCTATGAAGATATTAAGCTTTTCCGGGGTGTTAATATATGACTTGATACCGCCAGGCATATTTTTTGTAAGCAGTTCTACAGCATTTTCATACCCCATCATAGCCAGATTCTCTCTATTTGACAGGAGATAAATAAGGCCTTCCTCATTCTTCCCTACAAATTTATTATACAGAGTCAAAATGACATCGGTATTAAGAAAATCAGCTTTTTTACCGTACTTTTTCTTTGCATCATTTACAGCCTTTACTATGTATCCATAGCTAGTTTTGCTCTTACCATCCCGTGTGAAATAACCTTTTATAGTTTTTCCATCCTTATCAGAAATTGTAAGTGGGATTCTTTCATTCTGATTTCCTTTATTTGAAGGCTGTGTTTTACCAACCACCATATATTCTGAATTCACTCTGGAGTTTTCAAATATGGTATCTAAGGAAACCTCCCTTGTCATCTTGCTGGCCTTCTTCAGGGCACGAAGATCCTTGCTCATAATTTTGGCTACATGATCATACTGCTTAACAATTTCTTCGTGTGATTTTATTTCCTGCATATATCCGGACGCAAGGTAGGTATTGTTGCTCTCATCTACTTGTTCCTGTAAGTCGTCAGTATCCTCATTAACTGCTGTGGCAAGCTTATGCATCGCATTTATAGATTTCTGATAAAGATCAATCAGATTATTTATCTCCTCCTTGGTCAGCTTACGGACAAATTTTTCACCATTCTTAATAGAGCCATCTGCATTATATGGACTTAGCTCTTCAAGCTTTTTATTAAGCACTTTAAGATTAGAAACGACTTCTCTCTTTTCATCATAGAAATCATCTGTGTCATCTGCAGTATAAACACTTTCAGCTACTTTTTTATATGATGTCTGTCTCTTATGAAGTCTGCTCTTCTTAGTCTTTACATTCTTTTTAGCCATTTCAACCAAGATTGCTTCATCTGGAAGATTTCTTACATATATTCCATCCTTAGCATCCGGGGTAAACTTAACGTCTTTAAAAATACTCGTATCAAATATTTTATCGTACAAAATCTGAGCACTGGCTCTCTCATTTGTAAATGTACTAAAATAAGTGCTTGCTACATCATTAATATCGACCTCTGTCATATTTCGTATTTCTTTATTTTTTTGTTCGGACAGTTCTGTATATGTTTTCTTATGCTGATTCTCCTTTAATAGATTAAGAAGATATTTTACCTTTAATGAACCAGTCACTAATGTCTGATAATCGCCTATAGCAGCATTCTCATCCATATATATATTTGCAGCAGGCTCTCTCATTTTTTCAATGCTTTCAAGCATCATGCCAACAACACCTTTTCTGTTGGCACGATACAATCCAAAATTAGGATTTTTTTCGAAATCATACTCAGGATCATTCCTTGCCTGTTCATTCATATATTCAGGAATCAGTTCCTGTTCCTGATAAACATCATAAATAACAGAAGATAGATTATGCATGATAGCATAATTCTCATCCTGCAGAAAATCTTCCTGTTCAAAATCAACCTTCTCATAAGCTTCATTCATAGCCTTATCGGCATTTTTGAAGCCGTCATACATCTCCTTTGCCAGCCACTTGTAATCTTCTTCTTTATTACTCTTACAACGTCTCAGGACCTCATCAAACATTTCTCTTTTTTCTTTATGAAGCTTGGTTGAATCCATAATATCATTTATGCTATATCCTCTGTTTAACAGCGCAAAAACAGAGATTGAATAGCCCGCACTTCTTCCCAGAGAAAAAATAGAACCATTCAATTCCTCCAGCTTATGATCACCGAGAAAATGATCTCTATGCTGATATGTTATAACAGCATATCTGTCAATGACCTGCATCTTATCGCCGAGGGCCATTTTTTCTATATCTGCCCTAACAGAATCCAACGCACTTGTCAGCCCCATAAGATTAGCAGATACACGCTTTTTCAAGTTTATTACAGCATTCAACTGGTTTTCTATAGCAGGCCTTGCTTTCATATCTGTTTTTTCAAGATAGTCATCAATGCTTTCCAGAACCTTCGTTCCATACTGTCTGTATAAGTCACGGTCATGGCCACTGATTATTCTTCCATTATTTGAAAACTTTTCTGCCAGATTTCTTAAATTTTCTAAAGTCTTTAATACATTTTTAAAATACTGGCTGCTATCTTCACTATCCATAATCTTTATATCTGAATAGAGAGAGTCTATCATTTTAAAATTACTGATAATACTCTCAACATGGAGATCATTAAATCCAGATACGTTAACTTCATCCTTCCACTCTTTATCCATTAAATAAAAATCAACAGACCTGTTTAAAGAATGAAAACACCTTGTCTGTTTTTCTTTCACTTTCTCATTAAGGGGTTCAGCAACCTTAGGGAGAGTTACAGTCTTGAAGGCATTTATACCCTGCTTCGATTCTTCCTGAGCCTTATTCAAAGCTTCCTCAAGCTCATCTTTGTTTTTAGCGTTCAGTATGGCTTTATATGCATCACTTTTCTTTATTTCATCAAAATAAAGATTACGAAGCTTATCTACTCCGTCATTATCGGCAAGAATCACATCAAAGTCATAATAATAATAATTCTTAAAATCTCTGATTACATTTTTTACCACATGATCAAATCTATATGCATCTTCAGGTTCATATCCATGATTTTTTATTACTCTGGTAACAAGTGCCTTTGCACTTCTATTTCTTTCGGAATCGATCACCTTTCCTGTATTATATATATAATAGTTAAAGAGCATTTCGGCGACCATAGTTTCCTTATTACTGTCATTCATGTCAAAAAAAGCAGACTCTATAATACCCCTGTAATCATCAGCCTGCTTTTTTGATTCTTTTTGCTTTTTTTCTGATTCATTAAACTCTTTTGAAGCCATACCTGTCTCCTTTTGATAATCGTGATTAATTCACTCTACGCACTATATCTTAACCCCTAAAGAACAACAAAAGTGCAACATATTTCCATTACTTCTTTAAGAATTTCAAGATTCCTTATAACATCCTTTGTTTCAAGAGAATGATTTGCCTCTGCATATTGATAGCATGGCAGTCCCAGTCTCCTTGCCGACTCCTCTATTTCATCAGGATTAACCCAGGGATCTGAAAGCCCCGTAAATACAATTCCGGAATCAGCCTTGGCATATTTAAATGTATATGATAACGGAGTCATATATATGAATCTGACATTACATTTTATTTTTTCAGCCAAAGCAGCAGATACTATGGTTCCAATACTTTTTCCAACAAATAACACATCAGAGTATTCATCCCATTTAACATCCTTAAGACACTCCTCAGCTTGTTCCAGAGCCATCTTATATGCCATGGCTTTCTTCTCATCATCTCCTCCGATATCTTTCGGAAGGTCATGATATGAAACACTTTTAACCTCGTATCCCATGCCAAGAGCCAGCTTCTTTGTATAGTAAAGAAGCGGCCTTTCAACTGTATAACCTATCCCCGGAAATAAAACACATAATTTCATAGCTACCCCC
>CADBMW010000238.1 GCA_902795855.1 uncultured Lachnospiraceae bacterium | reverse complement strand
TTTCTCAGCTTCCCCATAAAAATAATCCAGAAACTCATCAGCTTTATATCCGCTATCTTCAACCATCTGAAGAAGCACCTGAAGATAAGCCTTGTTGAGGCCGAAAAGAACCTCGTCATAGCTGTAATCCTTATCAGTATTTTCATAAAGCTGCTGTAAAAGAAAATTAGAAACCTCATCTGCCACATCCTCGACAGTTTTTTCCTCAGTTCCAAAATCCTCATTATCATACTCTTCTCTAAGGCGAGCTCCATCTAAAGGCTCCGCCATATTCTCATCGTTATTCATTTCATAATCCTTTCTGACTCATTTTTTATCCTCAAGTCCACCACTGTCCTTATCTTATGAACTATTATCTAGGAAAAACAATTCTCAGCGAGCGCCTTTCCCGGCGCGAGTCGAGATTTAGTTTTTCCTTATTTTTTACCTTGTTCTACGGATTTGATATCATCCTGGGATGCACTCTTCAGTGCGTAAGTGTCAAATGCAGGTGTGTCAGGAATTCTGACTTCTACATTTGCAATCCTGTTGAAGTTGGCATTTCCCTTTATAACACTTACATCAAAGACATGTCCACCATATTTTTTATCATCTGACAGGAAATGTAAATGCCATCCTGCCGCATTTATTCCATCCATATAATCCGGATAATATACGCACACAAGGGTTCCCTTTATATTTTCAAAAATAAATGCTCTCTGTGTAACACTTAGTGCATCCTTAAGTGTAACATGATGCGCTTTTGTTCCAGATTCTGATCTGGCATCTACCTTAGAAAACTCTCCATCGATTCTGACTGCATACATGGAATTTAGTCCAAACTCCTCTTCTACAGCGAGAGTCAGCCAGTTCTTGAGATCTTCTATGGTATCAACTTTTCCAAGTTCCTCTGAACGATGGGATTTAAATTCACAGACTGCCGCAAATGGAACACCTCTGTCATTCTCAGCAGGAACTACGTTTCCATCGTTAAGGGCTCGGTAGCATTTCCCATCCAGAACTATCATTTCTCCATCTACATCTTCAAAGGTTCCCAGGCCCGTATCTCCATGACTTAAGAGCTCTTCCACAGTGATAACTGACTTCGAATATCCCAGTGAAAGCGCTGTCAGCGTAGATACCTGATAGTATTTTCCTGTATCAATATTTAGTTTCATTTTTGTTACCCCCTCATATATCATTCTCCAAATACATTCTCATTCATTTTCCTACAAATCCATAAATGAGTCAATCAGAACCGTCCCTTTTGACTCAAATTTATAATCGGAATCAATCTTTTCTCAATAAATTCGACCCTGTCGAAAATTCTCGGCTTAAAGGTTCCCGTCATTCCAACAGAAATGTTTTCCTCTTTGTTCACGTAGATTATATTACCGGAATCTCCAATTGCAGCATATACATCTCTGTCATCAAAAGGCTTGTACCACAGATATCCGTAATTCATATTTCCAAATCTCTCGCCCAGTTTAAGATATGGTTTTGTCATATCATTTATGTATTCTGCAGATATAATTCTTTTCCCATTATATTCACCACCATTCAAGACTAGCGTGCCGATTACAGCCATATCCTTCGCCGACATACATAAGCCCCAGCCTGCGGTAACTGTATCCTGCGGATCAGCGAACCACTCGTATTTCCTTGGATTCTTATTCATAAAGTAATCAAACTGGTCCTCCTTGGAACTGTCTCCATGTATTATTCGCTTAGGAAGTCCCAGTGGTTCAAACAGATTCTTATTGGCAAAATCAATGCATTTCTCTCCGGTAGCTCTTTCTATTATTCCAACGAGAATCTGAATGCCAAGTGTTGCATATCTGAACTCTCCAGTTATTCCTTTTCGACCTCCGAGAAAATCAAGAGTCGTAAGTGTCCAATCCTTTGAAGTACATACTTTTTTCCATGGCTCGGACTTTCCTTTATAAGGAGCTGTCATTGTAAGAAGATGTCTGATTGTTACATCATAGATAGTTTTCTCTCCCCGTTTTACAGTATAGTCTGAGAAATAATCCATCACTTTCTGGTCAACGCTTTTAATGCATCCTTTATCCAAAGCAATTCCCGTAAGCAATGCAACTATGCCCTTAGTTACGGAATTAACATTCATTGCGTCCCCTGTAGTAAATCCATGCCAGCAGTCATCATAAACAGTGTCTCCATCTTTGATAGCATATATCTGACAGATATTGCTCTCATTTCCCTTACTCTCTAAAATAAACCTATGGAATTCTTTCTTATCCATCATTTGCCTCCTGTTTTGTAGAGATTCGGACGTCCTGAAAATGATGTTAAGTTAATTAAAAATTCTTTTCAAGTATTTTTTTAGTATCAAACTTTTTCATTTCCCTATATCAAAACAGATTTCCCCCTATCAACTCAAAAATCCCGCAGGATATGATTCCCACGGGATTCTGTACTCTTATAGTATTTCCTATTTAACCGTTACTTTGACCTTCTTTGCAAGTCCATTTATTGCATATACATAAATGTAACAGCTTCCTTGGGAAACACCTTTTACTTTTCCATTACTGTCAACGGAAGCAATATTTGAATTCGTGCTGGCATAACGGAATTCAGTATCATGATTGTCGCCAAGCTGTTTTTTGCCTTTACCGGAAAGAATCAGCTTTGCTGAGATCTTATCTGTTTTTCCGACATTAATGGTAATGTTTTTCTTGGAAAGCTTGATTTTTTTAACATTTGAGCACTTGGAACTATTTATTCCTGCTACATGTGCTGTAACTGTTTTAGCAAAACATACTTTCTTTCCATCAACCATTTTATATGCAACAACATAAGTTTTGAAACTTCTTTTCAAATTGATCTTCTTACCATCAAGCTTCTTCACATCCACACTTGTCTTGTTTTTATTTTTGATAGTCTTGATTGGTTTAGCAAGTTCTTTTCCGCAATAGCAAACATATACATCATAGCCATCAGCTTCTTCGGACTTGGTCCACTGAATTCTGATTCTTGATTTATTCTGGTTAATCTTTAATCCTTCATATAACAAGGTTTTATTTATTTCTTCTTTTTCAGCAGCCACAGAAGGGGTTGGAGTCACCGTTGCCACAGAAGGTGTTGGGGTCACCGTTGCCACAGGAGGTGTTTCCTTCTTCACCTCAGGAGTAACTGTGTTGATTTTAACTGTCTGATTTCCAGATGCAAGAGCTGTGCCATTTGCCTTAACACAGATATAACAGGTGCTTCCCTCAGCAAGGTCATTTAATGCACCATCGCAGGATGTCCAGGTTGTTCCATCTGTACTATATTCATGATCTGTCGTAGTAGCAACACTTCCCTTTTCCGAAACCGTCGTTGGCTGGGTTACTGCAAGATTTGGAACAGCCCCACGTGTAATTTCAATGGTCTGTGCCGGACTGTCAGTGGTATACTCACCGTCACCTGTCTGTACAAGAGAAATTGTACCCTCTGTAAGTCCAGATTCAAATGTATATTTTCCCTCTTCATCTGCAGTGATTTCCTGGCTGCTA
>CADBMW010000237.1 GCA_902795855.1 uncultured Lachnospiraceae bacterium | reverse complement strand
GGTTCTTGAAATTAGACGATTGACGAGGAAAAAAGGCAATACAAATGCAGGAAAGAGGAGAAAATGTTGCCAACGACACGGGGATTAAAGAGAATACTGAAATAAGTTGCGAGGCTGTTGTAAGACTAAATTCCGACAAAAGTGGAATTTACTTTTTTATTTAATGTACGGAAACTCAAGAAATAAAACCCTTGACGTGACGCTATGTTTTTGGTATCATAACGTTTGCTTTATTAGTGTAACTGTGGTTCATATGCCCGATTCGGTGATGCTCGCCGGTCGACGTGTCTTGGCTAAGTGAATCATGAGATGTATATAATATAACGAACGGCTGACGTTGTAGGAGTACATCAGATAAATATTAACAGTTTAAATATCCGGAGGAATAAGACATGGCAAACATTAAGTCTGCAAAGAAGAGAATTCTTGTTAGCAAGAAGAGAGAGATGAGAAATAAGTCAGTTAAGAGCAAGGTAAAGACCATCATCAAGAAGGTTGAAGCTGCTATCGAAGCTGGAAATAAGGCTGAAGCAGAAGAGGCTCTTAAGGTAGCTATATCTGAGATCAGCAAAGCTGCATCAAAGGGTATCTATCACAAGAACACAGCTGCACGTAAGATTTCACGTCTCACAGTTGCTGTAAACAAGATTGGTCAGTAAGTAGCAAATTTGTGTAGTTAATAAAAGATAAATAATACGCTATCAGATGTGCTGTCGGAATAACCGACAGCACATTTTTTGTTGCGACTTAATGCTATAAATGGTAAACTTAAGGGTATGTAAAAAAGTATAAATGGAGGGTGTTACATGGTTAATAAATTAAAAAACTGGATCAACTGGATACTGTATGATGAGCTGATAGATGGCAAGATAAATGCACCTATGCATCTTCTTGGTAATCATGATTATGGAGATGGTCAGGTTATCACCTGCTATAAGCCACATAGCCAGAGTGTATCTATAAAGACTCCAAAAGGAAAGACGTCTATACCCTTGGAGAAAATCAGTGAGGAAGGATTTTATGGGGCATACTTCCCAAAGAAGAAGTTTAAGGGTAATGAATATAGACTCATAACTGAATATTATGACGGAACTTCTGTAGAGACTGCAGATCCATATGCTTTCGAAGGTCTGTTTACAGACTTTGATGCATATCTTTTTGCAGAAGGAAAGAACTATGATGTGTATAACAAAATGGGTGCACATCCAATGGAGATAAATGGTGTCAAAGGAACATATTTTTCAGTATGGGCTCCTGACGCAAGAAGAGTTTCAGTAGTAGGCGACTTCAATATGTGGGATGGTCAGCTGAATCCTATGCAGATCCATCCGGCATCCGGCGTTTATGAGCTTTTCATTCCGGATGTTCTTCCGGGGGCTATTTATAAGTTCCAGATACTTACAAGATATGGTGACATTCTTTAGAAAGCAGATCCATATGGAAATCAGGATCAGGTAAGACCAGACAATGCCAATGTGGTAGTTGATATAAATAAGATCAAGTGGACAGATGGCAAGTGGATGGATGAGAGAAAGAAGCATGACAGAGTGGCTCGTATGAAGATGCCTATGTCAATCTATGAATGTCATCTTGGATCATGGAAGAAAAAAATCGAAGACAGCGACTTCGGATTTTATAACTATAGAGAATATGCAAAGGAGATAGGAGATTACCTTATTGATATGGGCTATACTCATATTGAGCTTATGGGTATCGCAGAATATCCTTTTGACGGGTCCTGGGGTTATCAGGTAACAAATTATTATGCACCAACCTCAAGATACGGAACTCCTGAGGACTTTGCTTATTTCGTAGACCATATGCACTCGCTGGGAATAGGTGTAATCCTTGACTGGGTACCTGCTCATTTCCCAAGAGATGCTCACGGACTTGGAAGATTCGACGGAATGCCTCTTTATGAGAATGCTGATCCACGTAAGGGTGAGCATCCTGACTGGGGTACATATATATTTGATTACGGCAGAAATGAAGTTGCAAACTTCCTTACTTCAAATGCTCTGTTCTGGGTTGAGAAATACCATATAGATGCTCTTCGTGTTGATGCGGTAGCATCCATGCTTTATCTCGACTATGGAAAGAGAGACGGTGAGTGGGTAGCAAATAAGGACGGCGGCAAGGAGAATCTTGAAGCCATAGCCCTTCTTCAGAATATCAATACAGTAATGGAAGAGAGAAATCCGGGAGCATATCTGATAGCAGAAGAGTCAACAGCATGGCCTGGCGTTACAGCTCCATCATCCATGAATGGACTTGGCTTCCTGTTTAAGTGGAACATGGGATGGATGAATGACTTCCTTGAGTATATGAAGCTGGATCCATATTTCAGAAAGTTCAATCATAACCGTCTGACATTCTCACTTTCCTATGCTTATGCTGAGAATTACATCCTGGTTATTTCTCACGATGAGGTAGTTCATCTGAAGTGCTCCATGTTAAATAAAATGCCGGGACTTGAATTTGATAAATATGCAAACCTTCGTACTGCTTATGGTTTCATGGCCGGACATCCGGGCAAGAAGCTTCTCTTCATGGGACAGGAATTCGCTCAGCTTCGTGAGTGGAGTGAGGCACGCAGCCTTGACTGGTTCCTTCTGGAGGATCCAAAGCATAAGGGAATGCAGGACTTCGTAAGAGATCTGAATCATCTGTATACTCAGTATGATGCAATGTACTATAACGATAATGAAGTAATGGGATTTGAGTGGACCAAGGTTGATGATGCAGACAGCGGTATAGTTTCCTTCGTGAGAAGAGGAAAGACTGCAAAGGATCAGCTGCTGTTCATCTGTAACTTTGTACCTGTTGAAAGAAAGGATTACAAGATAGGTGTTCCTTGTCTTACAACATATAAAGAGATTCTTTCATCTGATGATGAAAAGTATGGTGGTCTTGGAAGAAATATAGGACCTAAGAAGACTATCAAAGCTACGGCTACTCCTGCTGACAGAATGAAATATTCCATCGGCATCGACGTGCCACCGCTTTCAGTAACAGTCCTCAAATATGATTATAAAGATGATCCTAAGACTTCAGGCAAAAATTAAAGGGAGAAATAATGGATAACGATAATTACAATACAAATAATCAGGATTGGTATAATCCATATTACTCAGATCCTCAGGGACAGCAGCAGTACTATCAGAATCCTCAGCAGGGCTATTATCAGAATCAGCAGAATGCTTATTCTAATAGTGGAGTTGGATACGTAGCTGCATCAGCAGCAGACATGCTGAATTCAGTGCTTGCAAAATCCTTCCTGTATATGTTTATTGCACTGCTGATAACAGGTATTACATCACTTGTTGTGGTTTCATCAGAGTCACTTATTATGTTCTTTTTCGGAAGATTAGCTCCGCTCATTGTATGTATTGTACTGGAGCTGGTTCTGGTATTTGCATGTACGGCATGTATAAAAAAGAATAATGTGGCACTTTCGGCAATCCTGTTCTTTGGATATTCAGTGGTAAATGGTATCACATTATCTGTGATATTCATGGTCTATGTATTTTCATCCATAGCATCTGTATTTATGGTGACTGCACTGGTATTCGGAATCCTGGCATTTGTCGGCGGTGTTTTGAAAAAAGATCTGTCAGGCTTCGGACCTGCTCTTATGGCAGGACTTATGGGAATAATCATAGGATCTGTGGTGAACATGTTTATGGGTTCATCCACCATTGATTATGTGATTAACATTTTAGCCATAGTTATATTCATGGGTATCACAATCTATGATGTAAATAAGATAAAG
>CADBMW010000236.1 GCA_902795855.1 uncultured Lachnospiraceae bacterium | reverse complement strand
TTACTTCGTAATCGATAACTGATTCGGCGCTTAACGATTCAGCCGCCTTGTGTGGCTGAGAGTTTAGCGTCCGCTAGGGGTGGCCCGAACGGAAGCGCAGTCAGCTCCCGATTCAAAGAATCGGGGGTCTGTCCGATAGGACAGAAGCTTTCTGTGAAACAGAAACAAGACTTGTTTTGCCAGTCTTGCATATCGCGTAGCGATCTGGCTCAAGCGATGCCGAGAAAAGTATATGCAGCTTTCCTTCATTTTTTGCGGGGGAGGAGAATGCGGGCGATGTCGAATAAAAGTAGAGCGGATAGGAGGGACCAGAAGATCAGTATGATCATGCTGTAGTATTTGTAAGGGGTCCAGGTTCTTCCGGTGGATACTTCTGTGAAGTAAACCTTATCATAATCCCCTCCAAGGGTGCTTTCCTTATACGAAAGCTTTCCATAGGGGTCTGTGACTATGCTCCAGCCGTCTACTGTTGGTTTGAACAGTTCTACGCCGTTTTCTACGGCGCTCATGCCCTGAAGACGATAATTCAGATCATCGATCTCTGCCCAGTCCCAGGATGGGTTGATGTAGAGATCTGTTTTTTTATCCATGGTTGCAAGGAAGTTGGAAAATGTGGCATCATAGCAGATGGTGTAGGATATGACCATTTCCTTGCCGTCTATGGTTACATAGTTGGCAGGAATGACACCATTTCCAGCCTTGTATTCGTTGTCCTCAACTACGGGAATGAGGTTGGTTTTCAGATAATCAGAAAGATACTTCCCCTCATTGCTGATAAAAACTGCTTTATTTTCATATAAATCGGGTTCTATAATGTCAAGACATATGAGAACGTAAATGTTATATTCTTTAGCAAGCTTCTGGACTTCCTGTACCAGACTTTCTTCTTCAGAGGAATTTATTCCAAAGGCTTCCTCTGAATAGGCTATAAGCTTTGCGTTCTTTGCTGCGGCTTCTTTGATGGTGCGTTTAAGATAGGCCAGATTTTCTTCGTAACCAGGCTCTTCTTTAGATGGATTTTCATAATATACTTTCTGTGGACCTGTAGCATAGGCCATGAGTATTTTATCTTCCGGAGTGGAATGAAGATAATATCTTAATCCTCCCAATATCATAACTACAGGTAATATTCCCAGAATTATCATACCTCTCTTTACAAGTTTCTTATTATCCTTTTCAATTAGCATATAAACGATAACAGAGGGGATAAGAGCTACAAGAATGGTTATAAAACTATCTCCAAGAAAAGCAGCGCTTTGAATAAGAAACTTATTTCCAAACTGGGAAAGTGAGAGATTGAACTGCTTGCCTATGATGAAATTCTCAGTGACAAGTCTTACAATTGGCAACGCTAAAAACTTCCCTGCCGTATGACCTTTTTTCATATAAAAGTAATCAACAAAATAGGGAAGTACTGTTGCGGTCGCTAAAACAATAATTAGAAGAATAGATATCAGAATGAAGCTGTCGCCGGTGTTGCCAAGAAAACTGTAATATCTGATTTCACAGCCGGCAAGGTATATTGTACAAAAAGGAATCCATTCCAGCTTATGTTGAATTGTTCTGGTATAAAACAGAAAACAGGTTATATATATCCATGGTGAAATGATATATAAGATGTCCAGTTCTGTATTATATGTTGGTAAAATAAGCATTAAGACTCCCATCAATAGAACAAGGAGTCTTAATAAGTGGTTATTTTTATTCAGCATTTTCTTCCAAATAATCTACTATATCTTTAACTGTACGAAGGGTTGGGATGATGCGGTCAGGAACCTCGATATCAAACTCGTCCTCGAACTCTGCTACCAGATTGATAACATCCAGAGAGCTGAGTCCCAGATCATCGATCAATACGCTGTCCATGGTAATCTCACCATCGCTTACAAACTCACTTAAAATTGCTACAGTTCTTTCAAACATTTTTTGTTACCTCCAATTAATTATATAATTTTTATTATGATTGTGGGATGTTCTTGTATCTCACAATTTTTTTCGTAGTATTTTTTATAAATTCTTCTTTACGAAGCTTGACTGAAGCTATCTGTTTATAAACAGGACGACCTTCATTTACCTTCTTTATGAGTTCATTAAAGTAATCCTCTTTACCCATGAATTCTTCTTCAGGATAAATCTCTGCGATTATCTTTGAATTCATTTCATAAACGAGAACTTCATTTACTCCGGGATCTGTCTGGATATCATTTTCCAGCTCCTCAGGGGAAATGTTTTCACCATTACTGAGTATTATGAGGTTCTTCTTTCTGCCTGTAAGGAAGAGGAAACCTTCATCATCTACATATCCAAGATCGCCGGTATGATACCATCCATCCTTCATAACTTCATTTGTAGAATCATCATCATTATAATACTGAACCATGGTGATAGGGCCTTTAAACATTACTTCGCCTTCCGAAGAAATCTTTACCTCGGTTCCGGCTATAACCTGACCAACGCTGCCATCTTTCTTGAAATAGTTTCTGTTGATGGCTACGCAGGGTGAACATTCAGTGGTTCCGTAACCATTTAAAATCTCTACCCCAAAGTTTCTGAATTCCTTCACATACATAGGATTCAGTGGGGCACCGCCGCAAATGATATATTTCAGATTGCCGCCGAATATTTCAAGTATTGATTTAAACATGCTCTTTCTTCGGTCAATACCCATCTTAAGGAGAGAATTGCTGATCTTGACACCGCGCTCAAATTTCTTTTTCTGACCGCCTTTTTCTATACCCTCCATTATACGTTTATAGAAGGTTTCTATAAACATAGGTACCAGCATAACTACATCAGGCTTTGCCTCAAGCATATCCTCCTTAACTCTTTTAAGACTCTTGTTAAGGAACATGGAAACACCATAATTATAAGCCATAAGCACTGCCACGTTAAGTCCAAATGTGTGATGGAAGGGCAGTACAACAAGACTTCTTTTTCCCTCAGGGTCAAACATGGCAGAAGCGCCATTGATTTCACTTACTATGTTTTCATGACTGAGAACAACACCCTTGCTTTTTCCTGAGGTTCCGGAAGTAAAGAAGATAGATGCCGGTTCTTTATCATCAGGTACAAAAAGCTCATAGTTTTCGTCTTCGCCATCAGAAGCCTTTTGCAGCTCCTTAAGAGTCATGATGGGAATATCTTTGATACCTTCTACAAGATCGCTGTAGGTTTTTGAAATAAAGATCTGTGTAGTGTCTGCCTTCTGAACCAGCCAGCTAATCTCGTCAGCAGGCAGCTCCTTATCTATGGGAACGGCAACATTTCCGGATGTGACAGCAGCTAAAAATGCTATGATCCATTCATAAGAGTTTTCACCTATTATGGCAATGTGCTGGTTCTTTCCATAATTCTTATTAATCCAGGATGCGGCTTTTTTTACTTCCTTATAAACCTCACCATAGGTTTTCTCCTCTATGGTATTACGGCCTTTTCTGTATCTGAAGGCGATATCATCAGGACAGGTATCTGCCTTAAGAGTAAGCATTTCAGCCAGACTTTTAATCTTTGGTGCGTTTTCATATAAAGGGTAGTCCTTGTTCTTCATATTATACTTCCTTACCTTCTATCTTTTTATTATTCTTATTTTTCTTTTTCTTCTTCTTTTTTACATTTGTAATCTTAAGCAGAGTTTTCATCATCTTCATGCCGTGGTTAATAGTAACGATTATACATATGAATGTAATGATGATAACACTGACGAGATACATTATAAGATTAAAACTTCCGGGCTTCACGTGGGCTATTTCCAATCCGTAGAACAGCCATGCTATGATTATCCATTGAAGCATGTAAAATGGGATAATAAATGCTGAAATACGAAGTATGAATTCCATAAATGAGCTGGAACCGATATGCTTGCACAGGTAATAAGCAAGACTTATAAGAAACAGCGCAAGACTTATAAGAAGTATCACATTTGGCAGATCTGTGATATATTCATTTGCCGGAGAAACAAGGGCTTTCATAATATCAATTTTGTAAACCCATAAAAATGAGACAAATGATATAAACAGTACTGCAGAAAAGTCCATAGTACGTTTCATTATATTTGCTCTTTTTTCCTCATCGGATTTTTTAAGTATGTCTCCAAGCAGAATACCTACGCTGGGGAAGATTGCCCAGGAAAGAAGAGGAAAACAGCTGGTTTCATCAACATATATATAATTGCCTACAAGGGCGGAAAGTGTTGGATCTTTAATCAGGTCATGCATGACAGGAGTCAGCAGCATATTTGCTGTAAGCATCAGGATACTGATCATTATCAGGCCCGGTGTTTTGACGCCTATCTTCAGCATGAAGGCATAGAAAATATAGTATATTCCTACGAAATAGTAAATATCCGACATCAGACAAAAGTCCAGATCATTCAAAAGATTTTTATCAATAAGTGCTGACTGGATAATTCCGGGAAGAAACCATCTTAATATGTTAAGAATGGCTCCAATAAGAAGGAACTGGATTCCATTTCTCAGTACTGCGTCATGTTTCGTTCGGCCGCCACTGATACCAAATCCCATGCATATCATGAATACGGATGGACCAAATGTACAAAGGCCAATGACCATATAGCTGAACTTCACGAGCCCCGGGCTGGAAAAATTTCCTTCAAGAGCCTCCTCCATAACATGAACTGCCGGGAGTCCCATGATTGCCAGAGCTTTTAGTAAATCAAATTCACCAAAACGTGTAAGTGGTTTCTTTTGTTCTGCATTTTTGCTGTCCATAATGACTGTCTCCTGATATTAGTTGATTTATAAAACTGATGTTTTTATTATAGATAAGCTATGGAACATAGTAAAGCAAAAAAAGGATAAAAAAACCATATTTTTAATATGATGAAATAGTTTGATGCGAAATGGAAGGAGTTATATTATAATTGATTAAAACTTTTTTTGTGATTTTTTTAAAAGAATAAGAGGTGAATGCCATGGCAATAGTAGGTGCTTATATGGTTCCCCATCCGCCTATGATCGTTCCGGATATCGGAAGGGGAAGCGAAAATCAGATTCAGGAAACGATAGATGCATATGAAAGGGTTGCGGATGAGATAGCAGCATTAAAACCGGAAACCATAATCATTACAAGTCCTCACAGCGTAATGTATGCTGACTATTTTCATATATCACCGGGGACTAAGGCTCATGGCAGCTTTGCATCTTTTGGAGCGCCGCATGTCAGCTTTGATGAAAGCTATGATGAAGAGCTTGTAAATATAATAAATGGTATAGCTTACAGAGAGGATTTTCCTGCAGGAACTCTTGGGGAAACTGATAAGAATCTGGATCATGGTACCATGGTTCCCCTTTGGTTTATCAGAAATAAATATAAGGGCGGAAAGATTATTCGTATAGGTCTTTCGGGACTCCCACTTACCGAACATTATAAATTCGGTCAGATGCTGCAGGAGGCAGTTACTGCTACTGGAAGAAGAGCAGTGTTTGTAGCCAGTGGAGATCTGTCTCATAAGCTGCAGGATTATGGTCCCTACGGATATGCACCGGAAGGACCGGTATATGATGAAAAGATAATGGATGTGGCCGGAAGAGGAGCCTTTAAGGAAATGCTGGAATTTGATGAAAATTTCTGCGATAAGGCTGCGGAGTGCGGACACAGATCATTTGTCATAATGGCAGGTGCCCTGGATGGTATGAGTCTTGATATAAAGAAGCTTTCCCACCAGGATGTCACCGGAGTAGGTTATGGAATATGTATTTTTAATCCATTAGGACTTGACGAAAACAGGCATTTTCTGGTTGAATATCTGAGTGAGCTTAGACAAAGAATAGAAGAAGAGAGAAAAAATAATGATATCTATGTGAAACTTGCAAGACAGTCTCTGGAAAGCTATATCAGAGACGGGCAGGTTATGGAGCTTCCGGAAATGCTTCCGGAGGAAATGCTGAGTAAAAAGGCGGGGGTATTTGTATCCATTCATAAGCATGGAAATTTGAGAGGATGCATCGGTACTACAGGACCAACTGAGCCCAGCATAGCTGAAGAAATCATTCAGAATGCCATAAGCGCTTCCACAAGAGATCCAAGGTTCGATCCCATAACAGAGGACGAGCTGGAATGGCTGGAAATAAATGTAGACGTACTGGGAGAGCCTGAATCCATAAAATCCATGGATGAGCTGGATGTGAAGAAATATGGAGTCATAGTCAGCTGCGGCTCGAGAAGAGGACTGCTTCTTCCGGATCTGGAGGGGGTAGATACCGTGAGCCAGCAGGTGGAGATAGCCATGAAGAAGGCTGGAATCAAAAAGGGTGAAAAAATATCCCTTCAGAGATTTGAAGTTGTAAGACATATATAATAGGGGATTTATTATGACCGGAGAACAGAGGAGACAAATAAAGAAAATATTTTACATTGTAGTTGCAGTACTTGTGGTGACAATAATAGTGCTGTGTATAGTCTTAGGAATTAAAAAAATGGGAAATAATAAAGACAAGGCTGGAGACGAAACTCAGACTGAAGAAGTAACCCAGACAGCTGAGACAACTGAAGTAACCACTGAGGTCACAACAGAGGCTACCACGGAAGCTACAACTGAGGAAGCTGAAAATGATGATTGGATGCTTTATCTGGTAAATAAGGATAATCCTATACAGGATTATATGAAGGATATAGAACTTACCACATTATCAAATAATGTAAAAGTTGATTCCAGAATTTATCCTGATCTTCAGGAAATGTTTGATGCTATGAGAGCTGAGAATATATTTCCGGCAGTGTGGGAAGGCTACAGAACAAATGAAGAGCAGACTCAGATGATGCAAAGCAAGATAGATACATTTATAGCAGCTGGAAATACTCCCGGGGATGCTGAAAGAATGGCAATGGAATGGGTTGCGGTTCCGGGAACAAGCGAACATGAGCTGGGAATTGCTCTGGATATAAATGCCCAGGAAGGGGGCGGTTCGGGACACGAACAGGTCTACCAGTGGCTGGCAGCAAATGCATATAAATATGGCTTCATCCTCAGATATCCTGAAGGAAAAGAAGCCATAACAGGAATTGACTACGAACCATGGCATTACCGTTATGTAGGAAAAGAGGCCGCAAAGGAAATCTTTGAAAGCGGCCTGGTTCTTGAAGAGTATCTTGATCAGCAGTAAGAATCTTACTGCTGATTGAATTCGAGTCTTACGATCATAAAGCCGTCTACACCATTTTTATATATTACATAGTTGGATATTCCATCATAATCAAATATGAAATACATAGCTTCCTGGCTTAGATCAGCGTTTGCCACAGCACATGTGATGGGCTCTCTGGATCCTCCTGCAAGGACCTCTTTTACATAGTTTTTAAAGGAAGTATCTTCCAGGAAATATTTATCATTCTTCTCATAATAATTTGAAGTCATGGATGTACAGGACTGGGCTGTGGATTTATCCCATTCATGATTCTTTCCGATTATCATATCATTTACATTGAAATAGGTATGCTCCAGTGTTGGAGTGCTGCTAATGGGATCATCCCAGGTGGTGTCCAGATGATACCAGCTGCCGTCGATTAAAACCTGATTCCACATATGACCATCTATCTTTTTTCCACTGTCTGTTTCCAGTACACCATCAGTACCGCCGCCATCAGGATTTGATGAGTCTGCGGCATTTTTTGAATTTGTATGACCTTCTATAAGCTTTGATTCTATGTTGCAGAGCTTCAGCAGAAGATAGGTAGCTTCAGCATAGCCCTCACATACAGCCTTGTGGTTTACAAGAGCGCCGTAGGCTTCAAACTCAGTATCATCCTTAGCGTCACTGAAACCATAGGTACAGCCATTCACGATATAATCATGAATGGCCAGCTCCTTATCATATTCGGACATGGATGAGTTTATATTCTCATTAAGAAACTTCTCGCATACATTTTTCAGCTGAGTGGCCTTTGTCTGTTCGGCAGGAATGTCCTTTCCCTCAATTAGTTCTTCATATACATAATAATCATCATTTTTAACATATTTATAATTGATTCCTGCATATTCATCCTTGATTTCCGGGCCATCGCCATCACGCTGGGTTGAAGTGGCATAGGTGGTCTGGGTTACGTGTCCCAGAAATGGATCTATTTTTTTTGCTATTTCCGTCAGATCCTCCTGAGAATAAGTAGCTGGAACACGGATATATACATTGTCCTGGGTATTATCCATTATGGCTTTTTCAAGTCTGTTATAGATTTCTTCTTCAGTTCTGCAGGTATCCTTTTCCAGCTCGGCATTTATCCGTTCAGCATTTTTTGCCTCTTCCTTTTCTGCATAAATGTTATACCGGATGCCTTTTATTATAAGAACAGTAAAGAGTATAGCCACAAGGAGAAATATGATCCATGTTTTTATTTTTTCACGTATTCTGTAATCCATTTTATTATCCCCCATCGAATAAACAGATACCATAAGATTAGCATAACTTCTTGAAAAAGTATATTCATTTCGCTATACTGTGCGTAGGTTTATAAGGAGATAGAAATGAGAAGCAAAAGGAAAACTCTTGTATTAACTTTATCAGCAACATTTATACTGATGGCTCTGCTTGTGGTATTTATATCCAGAGTCATTTTTAGAACTGTCTTTTCATCTGTAGATGAGCTGGGTAAAGACAAGGCTCTGGCTATTTCTGCTGACCTGGAAAATTATCTCGATACAGCTAAAAGTGTTCTCTGGCTTGCTGCCGATACCGTAGATCATCTGGTACAGAAGGGGGCAACCGACGAGGAGATTGTAGAATATATTACCCGCGAATCCTCCAGAACTGAGCAGCAGTTTGATGAAAGCTACACCGGAATATATGGTGTCATCAGAGGAAACTATGTTGATGGTGTGGGCTGGGTACCACCTGATGATTATGATCCTACAGAGCGTGACTGGTATAAGATCACAGTGGCAGAAAAAGGTGATGCAGTAATAGTTCCACCCTATGTAGATGCTCAGACAGGAAATGTCATCATCTCTGTAGGCAGGGCTCTCACGGATAATAATGATGCACTGGCCCTGGATCTGACCCTTAAGGGTGTTCAGGATATAGTTGAATCCATTCAGATAAACGGACAGGGATATGGATTTATCATCAATAATGACGGAATGGTTATTGCCCATGCTGATAAAAACCAGATAGGGCTTTATTATAATGAAATCGCCGACAAGAAAGAATTATTTGATCAGATAAATGAAATCGGTACAGGCAGTTTTGTCACAGAATTAGATGGAGAAACCTGTACGTTTTTCGTTAATGATGTGCTGGAGCAGTGGCATCTTGTTTTAGTTATAAAAAACAAGGATCTTTATAAGGCTCCTATGTCCCTTTTATTTGTAAGTATCCTTATTATCTTTACGGTATATGTTATCATTTCTGTATTCTACATTATGGGCTACAGATATGAGAGAAGAATAAATACCAAGATGGAAGAAATGAAGGAAATCGAACAGAAGAAGGATTTTGAAGCAAAAATCCTGAAGCTGGAAAAATCCGCTGCAGATACAGCCAATAAGGCAAAGAGTAATTTCCTTGCGGATATGAGCCATGAAATCCGTACCCCTATAAATACCATTCTTGGAATGAATGAAATGATTCTTCATGAATCCGGTGAAGAGGGTACCATAGAATATGCCACGAATATCAAGAATGCGGGAAATACACTGCTTTCTATTATAAATACTATTCTTGATTTTTCGAAAATAGAAGATGGAAGAATGCATCTGGTTCCGGTTACCTTTGAAACCAAGGACATGATCAGCGGTCTCTACAATTCTATCTGTGAAAGGGCAAAGGATAAAAATCTGGATCTGATCTTTGATGTGGATGAAACCATTCCTTCAAGACTTGAAGGAGATGATGTGAGAATATCCCAGGTGGTTATGAATCTTTTAACCAATGCTGTGAAGTATACGGAAAAGGGAAGTATAACCTTTAAGATGCAGAACCTGGGAAAGAAAAATGGCATCATAAAGCTGCTTTTCTCTGTTAAGGATACAGGAATCGGAATCAGAAAAGAAGATATAGACAAGCTGGCTATTTCCTTTGAAAGAGTTGATGAAAAGAGAAATAGAAATATAGAAGGAACCGGTCTTGGAATTTCCATAGTTACTAAGCTTCTTATAATGATGAACAGCGAGCTGAAGATTAAGAGTGAGTACGGAGTGGGCTCCGAATTCTATTTTGAACTCCCGATCAAAGCGGTGGAGGCAGAACCTATTGGTATGTATGATGTTACAAAGACTGTTTATCATAAGTCCGATATCACAGAAATAACCACCAGCATGCCTGATGCAAGGATAATCCTTACAGATGATAATGAAATGAATCGTAAGGTGGCTTCTAATCTGATGAAGCTTTTCAGAATCGAACCTACCATATGTTCATCAGGTAAAGAGACCATAGAAATGATGAAAAAGAACAGATATGATATACTTTTTCTGGATCATATGATGCCTCATATGGATGGAATAGAAACGCTGGGACTTCTGAAGGCAAATTCACTGCTGGGAGAATGTAAGGTTATAGCTCTTACTGCCAATGCCGTAGTGGGGGCAAGGGAACAATACATTCAGGATGGCTTCGATGATTATCTTTCAAAACCAATAAGTATAACTAAGTTTGAAAAGATACTGAGGAAATATCTTCCTGAGGACATTATAGAAAAACCTTCTGATGCCGTATCCGGGGAAGAGGCTGAGAGCCAGCATGAGGAATATGATAATGACAGGTTAAATAAGCTTGTAAGTCTCGGTATAAATGTTAAAGAAGGATTAGTCTACTGCGGTGGAGAAGAGGAATTCTATCTGGAAGTGGTGGGAGATTACTCTGCAGCTGTGGAAGATAATATAAAAAATCTGTCAACTTATCTGCAGGAAGGAAATATGAAGGACTATAAGATACTGGTTCATTCAGTTAAAAGCTCTTCTAAAACCATCGGTGCCATGGATCTGTTTGAAAAGGCGAGAGCTCTTGAAATGGCAGCAGGAGAGGAGAATGTTGATTATATAAATGACAAGCACTCAAAGGTTATGGAAGAGTACAGACAGCTGGCAGAGGAATTGAAAAAACAGTAAAAGAGGTTAAAAAGTATGGAAAGCTTCGATCTTTATGATGTAAACAGAAATCTGACCGGAAAGGTTCTGGAAAGGGGCAACAAGGTTCCTGAGGGATATTACAGACTGGTGGTTCATGTCTGTGTATTCGGAAAGGACGGACGCATGCTGATCCAGAGAAGACAGCCATTTAAAAGCGGCTGGTCAGGAATGTGGGATATAACAGCCGGGGGCAGTGCCCTTGCCGGAGATACAAGCCAGCAGGCAGCTTCCCGTGAACTGATGGAAGAGGTTGGAATAGATTATAATCTGGAAGGTATGAGACCTGCCATGACTATATATTTTGATGGCGGTTTCAATGATATATATACAATTAATACTGATGTGGATATTGATAAGCTTCAGCTTCAGACCAGTGAAGTGGAACAGGTGAAATGGGCTACTGAGGAGGAAATTCTGGAAATGCTGAAGAAAAAGGAATTTGTACTCTATAAAACATCATTTATTTCCCTTCTGTTTTTCCTTCGTAATCACAACGGAGCCTTTACACACAAGGATCCAACAAAGTAAAAATAATTCAAAATCTGGAAAAGGTGAAGACTACAAATGCCTGGAATTATATTTTTGGTTATTTACGTTTTACTTCAGACGGGAATATCCATTGTTACTGAAAATGTTATCAAAAGAAATACTGTGGTAGGTGAAATAGGAAGAAAAACCAGGATTCTTCGAATTATAATCTATGTTGTTCTGGCA
This sequence comes from uncultured Lachnospiraceae bacterium, assembly GCA_902795855.1. GTDB lineage: Bacteria > Bacillota > Clostridia > Lachnospirales > Lachnospiraceae > Eubacterium_Q. The sequence goes on along the minus strand of CADBMW010000236.1, from coordinate 6,505 downwards.
CTGATTCCTGTGCTGGGTGCATTTCTTCCGGGATGTAAGTTTAAATATTTATGTATGGGAATCGGAAATGTCTGGCTGGGATTTTTTATGTACTATTCAGGGCTGGTTCTATTCCTGGCTCTCATTACATTTATCATTTGCAAGATAAGAAAAGATGATGAAAGAAAACTTATAGGACATGCTTTTATTGTAGCATTTATATTTGGACTTATTATAACCTGCTATGGTCTTATACATGCTCAGCAGCCTAAGGAGGTTGATTACAGTATCAATCTTGAAAAGAAGGTAGAGGGAATTGAGAATATGAAGGTGGTACTTCTGGGAGACCTTCATCTCAGCGTAAATTCCAATGTTAAAGCAACTGAGAAGATGGTTGATATAGTAAATTCCTGTAATGCCGATGTGGTGGTTATCGCAGGGGACATTTTTACAAGTACTTACGCGGGCTTAAGTCATCCTGAAAAATATGCTGAGGCTCTCAGTAAGATGAAGGCAAAATATGGTGTATATGTAGTTGCAGGAAATCATGATGTGGAAGAGAATCTTTTCGGTGGCTTTTCCATTTCTCCTGTATCGGAAGCCTTCAGAACCGGAGATATGGACAAATTCTTCGAAATGGCCGGATTTAACATGCTCTATGATGATACAGTAACTATCCTTGATGGAAAGGTAAATCTTGTAGGCCGTATTGACGGAGAAAAAGCAGGAGATGGCACCAGAAATAGAATGAGTGCCGGTGAAGTTCTGAAAGGTGTTGATAAGACAAAGCCGGTAATAGTTCTTCAGCATGAGCCTATTGAATTTAAAGATCTTTCTGATAATGGTGCAGATCTGGTGCTCTGTGGACATACACATAACGGCCAGCTATTTCCGGGAAACTTCGTAGTACCATTTTTCAATGAAAATGGATACGGTGTTAAGAATCTATATGGAATGGAAACAGTGGTTACGGCAGGGGTCGGATACTATGGTCCTCCTATGAGAATAGGAACAGATAGCGAGGTTACATTATTAAACATATCATTTGGGGAGTAAGGTATGAAAAATAAGTTATACATTGAGTGCAGCACCGGAATCAGCGGTGATATGACCGTAGCATCTCTTCTTGATCTGGGAGCAGACAGGGAGAAACTAAGTCAGGTTCTTGAAAGCCTGAAAAAAACAGTTGGGGGATTTGATATCAAAATATCTGATGTGACAAAGTCTGCCATCAGAGCCTGTGATTTTGATGTAATACTGGACCAGGATAATCATGATCATGATATGCAGTATCTCTATGGACACGAGCAGGGACATGAGCACCATCATGACCATGAACATCATCATGAACATGACCACAATCATCATCACGGACACCACCATGTTCACAGGTCTCTTGGTGATGTGGTGGCTATTATAAATAGCGCTGACATGAGTGACAACGCAAGAAAGCTTGCTATCAAAATCTTCACCATTGTGGCTGAGGCAGAGGCGGCTGTTCATGGAAGAACCATTGAAGAAGTTCATTTTCATGAGGTTGGCGCCATTGATTCGATAGTTGACATAATATCTGCAGCTGTCTGCATGGATGATATTATGGATAAATATGATATAGAAGATGTGATCATTACAAAACTGGTGGACGGAACCGGAACCATAAGATGCCAGCATGGTGTATTACCTGTTCCTGTACCTGCAGTTTTAAAAATTGCGGAGCAGACCGGAGTTCCTATCTCCATTGCTCCAAGAAAAGGAGAGTATGTGACTCCTACGGGAGCGGCATTTGCTGCCGCAGTCCTCACCGATAGAAAGCTTCCTGAAAGCTTTACTGTATTAAAAACCGGTTTAGGTGCCGGCAAAAGAAATCACGAGATCCCGGGTATTTTAAGGACCATGGTGATTTCGGCAAATTGATTGGATAAAACATGTTTGAAATAAGATATAGTGTAGTATTCGTGGGTATAACGATCCTATGGATACTTAGCAGAATATATACTAATATTAAGAATAAAGATTTTTCATTAAAGCATGAATTTAAACTTCTTTCAGTTTATATCTGTCTGGTAGTGATAATAAGGATAGTCTATTTTCCTGTCAGTATCAGCAAAAATCCATCCGGTGTACTAATATTTGATCCGGACAGGCTGATTCCTCCATTTATAAATCTGGTGCCCTTTGTACATATGTTTGACATATATAATTTCAGGGTTCTGAATATTATAGGTAACATTACGATGTTTATACCTGTGGGAATATGCTGGCCTTATTGTTTTAAATGGTTAAACAGCATTCCGAAGGTTGTGCTGGATGGGGGCTTCTTTTCCCTTTGTATTGAGCTTACCCAGCTTTTATTCTATGACAGATGTACAGATATAGATGACCTGATAATGAATACAACAGGGGTACTGATCGGAGCGATCATATATTTTAGCTGTAAGAAGATAAGAGATAATCTGAAGAAGAAAAAGCTTGATGGAACAGTGGAAAAGGAAGAAAGCAGTACCGATGTAAGTATAGTAGAGGGGGAGTAAGATGAGATATCCAAAGTCATTAAAGGAAGGCGGAACCATAGGCTTTATAGCGCCCTCCTTCGGATGTGCCATAGAACCATATAAAACAAGATTTGAAAATGCTATCAAGGTTTTTACTGAAATGGGATATAAGGTGTGGCTGGGCCCTAACTGCTATGAAGGTAGTGGTGTAGGAATAAGCAACACCCCACAGCTTTGCGGGGATGAGCTGAACAGTGCCATGTCAGGAGATGACAGGGAAAGATCAGATGTGATCATCACCTGCGGAGGTGGCGAGCTCATGTGCGAGGTGGTTCCCTTTATTGATTTTGAAAGAATTGCTAAAAGCGAACCCAAATGGTATATGGGTTATTCTGATAATACTAATTTCACATTTCTTTCTGCTACTCTTGCTGATACAGCTGCAATCTATGGCCCATGTGCCCCTGCCTTCGGAAGAACACCATGGCATAGTTCCATAGATGATGCCCTTAAACTTCTTAAGGGTGAAACCTTCGAAGTAGGCGGTTATGAGCTTTGGGAAAAGAATGAAGACTCTGATGATGAATCAGAAGCTGATTTTACAGCTCCCTATAATGTGACTGAAAAGAAGGAAATAGTTTATTATCTTCCTGAACAGAAGAAGGCTGAAAAGGGGCTTGCTGCAAATATGAAGGGCAGGCTTCTGGGAGGCTGTATAGATATTCTGACACTTCTTTGCGGAACAAAGTATGACAAGGTTTCAGATTTTATAGAGAAATACAGGGAGGACGGCATAATCTGGTTTCTTGAAAGCTGCGATCTGGATATGCTTTCCCTCAGAAGAGCATTCTGGCAAATGCGTGAAGCAGGCTGGTTTGATAATTCAAAAGGTTTTCTTATAGGAAGACCACTTCATTTCGGAGAAGACTGCTTTGGTGTAAATCAGTATAATGCTGTAACGGATATTATAGGAGAACTGGGAGTGCCGATCATAATGGATTTGGATATTGGACATCTTCCGCCTATGATGCCATTAGTCTGTGGCAGCATGGCAGAAGTTAAGGTGTCTGGAAATGATATAAAAATAAAGTATGACTTCAATTAATATATCAAATATGAAAAGGCCATTGTTATGAAAAGATTACACCTGGCTCTGATAATGATGATGCTGCTTCTTGTTACCGCCTGCTCTAACAAAGAGGAGGCAGAAAAGGAAGCGGCGGTTTCTATGGACAGAGATAAGAATCAGATAATAAGTGAATATAGAGAAACTGTAAAGAATTCAAAATATATAATTCATGCTTTGGGAGGGATGGATGGAGAAGCCTCCTACATAAATTCCATCGACTGCCTGAAGAAAACCTACGAAGCAGGTTACAGACTCTTTGAAGCTGATATATCATTTACAAGTGATGATGTGCTGGTGCTGGCTCACAGCGGCGAAAATAATGTATGGAGCGAAAATGACTGGAAGCTCAGACTGGGACAGACTTATCCCTTTGAAGGAATCAGTGAGGATGGTATTAGTCCTGAAGAGGAAAGCTTTCTTAAGGAGAAGGGCTATGACATAAAGAAGCATCTCTGTTCCTATGACACCTTCATGAGTTTTAAGATACAAGGTAAATATAAGGCCACATCCTTCAGAGAACTTCTTGATTTTATGGAGCAGCATACAGATATGTATGTTATGGTAGATGCAGGACATAGAAGCTATGAGGATACCCTGAAGTATTATAGAAGTATCGTAAGTGAGGCTTCGGGAAGAGAGCAGCTCCTGGATAGGCTCATAGCCGGTGGTCAGACCACAGAAATGGTAAAGGCTGCAAGAGAGGCATATGATTTTCCTCTTATCAATCTTTATTATGATAATGATGAAAAAAGAGAAGAAGAGATTTATAAGCCGGAGGATTTCATAAACTACTGTCTGGAAAATGACATTACAAGCTTTAGCTCGGCGAAGGAAGTCTATACAGAGGAGGTTGCCGCAAAGCTTGAAAATAAAGATATAATTTCGTATATTTTTACTGTAAATAACAAATCGGAGGCTGAAGCTCTCAGGGGGTATGGAGCTGATATAATAGGTACCGATCATTTGTGGGAGGAACTTGAAGGTGACAAATAAAAAGATTTATAAAAAAATAAAAAGGACAAATGTCTGGGGCTCCATTATTACATTTCTGATATTTTCTGTTATTTCATTTGCAGTCCTTGCCTTTGCTGTTGATATTTTTATAAGCTATGCATTTGATTCCAAGTTTGAGAATGAATATGGTGCAATATCTGAAATGGCAAGACTTTATTCTGAAGGTACGAAAAATGATCAGGAGAATATCCTTGCCATGGTTGAAGAGGATGAACATGATTTTATAGTGCGGGATAAAAATGGCAAGGTTATCCATAAGAAGGGGGAGAATACCTGCTCCGAGAAGGGGGAAAATGTCTACCTGTCTGTTTTCAATGATAATGTTAAGGTATTTACCGATACGGAGATAAGTTATCTAAGCCCTAAAAATGGAAATGTTGATTTTGATTATTCGGGTATATACAGATGGATTAAATCCGGTGATGCCTTTAAGGAAAACAAAGATTATATAAAATATTTAGAGGAGGACTCTGAAAAAGATAATGATGAACAGGATAAGGAAGATGAAACAGAAACCGGAATAAGCACAAGTATAGAAGAAGTAGATGATCCGGAGGTAAATGTAACAGTATCCTATTCTCCGGAAACAGAGAGACTTGTGGACGAAAAATTCATCAATCTTCCTATCTGGATGGCAGTTGAAAATGAACAGTCTGGTGAAACCTTCATAGGTAAGGGCATTATAAATATCAATGTACGTGATCTTGTGCTTATCATGTATATTGTAATTGCTCTGGCATTTCTTATGATTTCAATTCTCATAGTAATGCTTGTAAATGCCATCAGCAGCGTCAGAAGACAGAATAAGATAACAAATTATTTCTTCACCGACGTTGTAACCCAGGGAAAGAACTGGATGTGGTATCAGATTAAGGGAGATCAGCTGATTCATAAGAGAAGCAGCAGAAGGCATAACTATGCCATTATAAATCTTGTATTTGTAAACTACAGAAATTACTGTGTATGTCATTCTCTTCAGGATGGGGAGACAATGCTGCGCAGGGTAAATGACTTCATACTTAGAAATATATCAAAGAGGGAAATGTGTGCTCATGTTTCTTCATCAAATTTTGCTCTGGTTTTAAAGTATGACAACACTAATGAGCTGAAAGCCAGAATCCAGCAGCTTATCCTAAATCTTGAAACTATAGACAGTAATCACATCTTCCATTTTCAGGCAGGTGTAAGTCTTGTAGAGAGTTTTATAGATGAAAGAGGAAGATACAGTAAACGAAAAGACATACTTATTGAAAATGAATATAACAATGCCTGTACAGCAAGAATCAGCATTTCCGATTCTGATGAATCCGGAGTTGTATTCTTTGATGAAAAGATAATCGAAGAAGAGAGATGGCTGGATAGTGTGCAGGAATATCAGAGTAAGGCTGTACAAAATGAAGAATTTATAGTATATTATCAGCCTAAATATGATCCAAAGACAAATGAACTGAGAGGAGCGGAGGCTCTTATCAGATGGCAGTCGTCGGAGTTTGGCTTTGTGACCCCAAACAGATTTATACCTATCTTTGAGAAAAACGGATTTATCACAGAGATAGATCACTACATGATAACTCATGTGGCAAAGGATCAGAAGAGGTGGCTTGACAAGGGTTATAAATGTGTTCCTGTTTCAGTAAATGTTTCCAGAGCGCATTTTATAGAAAGCGACCTGGCAGAGCAGATCAGAGATATGATAGATGAAGCGGGATGTCCTCACAATCTTATCGAGATCGAACTGACAGAAAGCGCCTTCTTCGATGATAAGAAGGCTATGATCTCAACCATCAACAAGCTTAAAAGCTATGGCTTCTCAGTATCAATGGATGACTTTGGTTCAGGATATTCATCCCTGAATTCACTTAAGGATATGCCACTGGATGTGTTGAAGCTG
>CADBMW010000235.1 GCA_902795855.1 uncultured Lachnospiraceae bacterium | reverse complement strand
CAAATAAACAAGTTCACACTGGGGATAAAATCCGGATGCGGATGTTTTAAGATGTCGGAGCGTCTATGAGTTTAATAACTTGTAGGCGCTTTTTTTGAAAATACAGAAACAATGTTATGTAAACTGAAAGCCCTAGGGCTTTTTATGATACAGACATTTTCGTACTATTAGAGTAGCAGATAAAAAAACATCAAGACTCTAATTTGTAGAAAATGGAGGTTATCTATGAAACTAGAAAGAATTTATTGTACTCAGTGTGGTGCTGATATTGATATGGACATAAAAGGTAGGAAGGCTGTATTCTGTCCATTTTGTGGAAGTCAATTTGTTATAGATGATGGGGAAAAAACTATAACTAAAAATATTAATATACATAAGAGATACACAAATGATGCCGAGGTTGAAAAACAGTGGCGTAAAGATAGAGAAAACGAAAGACAACATAAAGAATACAAGTGGACCATGATAGGTATAGTTCTGTTTTTAGTATTTGATATGGGCTTAATGGCTTTTATGGCTTTACATGAAGACCACATAGAGCAAAAAAAAGTTGAGGCTGGAATGATTCAAATTGGTCAATCAGCGGAAGACTTTGAAGGGAAAAAGTATCAGGGAGTTGTTGAACAATTAGAGACATTAGGTTTTACAAACATAAATACTGTTGATATGGATGACTCTGGTTTATTTGTTAGGAATGATACTATCGACAATATTACAATAGATGGAAACTCATCATTTTATTCAACTGATTATTTTAATCCTGATTCAAATATTGTTATAACTTATCACTAAAAACCAGAAACTCATTTTTTCAAAAAAGAAAAATATTTTCAAAAATGGCTTATCCACTCAAATGATATACCACAAGTATACTTTACATTTTTGAATCAAATACTATAATCAAGCCATAAATCTTTGAAAGGAAACAAACGTAATGAACACATTTAGAAACTTATATCTGCATAGTGAATATGCAGGCTACTGGTGCAAACATCAAAACTATGATGAAAGCACGCAATATAAAAGTAAAAGATGTTCAGGCTGTATGTGATTAGGTCCTATCGAATAAATGGCTAGTTAACTGGATTTATTCTCTGTTCAGTCAATTCAAATGAAGCGCTCATCATCTTTTTTTCAGACTCACTTATTCCATATTTTGTTGCGAGAGGGCGCCAGTTTTCTGCAACAACTGTGGTTATTTCTTTTATAATGTCAGATCCCTGTTCCTCTGAAAGATGATAAAAAGATGCTGTCTCTAATGCTTTGTCGAAAGAACGGAGTCCATCATCAGTATCAATGTACAAAGATAGATAATCGGCATTATTTACCGGATTCATATCGTATGAAGGAGATATAGTCCATTGGTTATTTATAAGAAGAAATCCGTGATTACGTAGGTGATTATCCTGATTAGATACAGCAATATCAAAAATCACTCTTCTGAATAACTGTTCTAATTCACGATTAGGTTGTTTTGATACTCTGCATACAATATCGACTAGATCTAAATACCCTGCACCATCGGTGTTTCCGTCTCTCATTCCAAGCATAGTCATTGCAGAAGCAAAATGGATTCTTTCTTCTGATCCATTTTCATAAGTTCTGTCAAACCTTTTAACAAAAAATGTGCTTCCGTAGTCGCTGTATTTTTGCAGTTTTGATTCAGGAACTGTAATATTACACATTTTTGCCATATCATGAACGACTTTTTCCCAAGCGCCGATATCATAAGAATCATTTCTTGATGGGAATTTTGCAATCCATAGTGTTCCATCTGTGTTTCGGACATTTGCTTTTGGTCTGGCGCCACCTAATGATGAACCTGGATTAACTAGTTGTTGAACCCATCTATTATCTTGTCCCTTTTCATATCCTAAAGAAATTTGTTCTAATTCGCGTATACTTGAAATTGGAGGAACTGGTTTTTCCTCATTACCTAAAAACTCTCCAGCTTCATCTGTTTTAAATCGGAATCCTCCACTTCGGCAAATATCCTGTAATCCAAGTAAATATCCTGTCTCAAAAAACTTTCTTGGTCTTCTTTTTTCTAAGGCGGCAGTTACAGATTCTCTTCTATCAATAAGAGTTCTTCCCCATCGATCAGGACAGGAATCCTGGAATGCACCAAATAGTATTTTGTCCGGAGAGTATGTACGATATGGAGTTTGTGATAAATTGGGATCTAGTATTAAATTAGAATGCGACTGGAGCCATTTATTATCATATTCAAAAGAAATTATTTCAGTTCCGTTTAATATTTCGCTATAAATAGTTCCTATTTTTATATCATTTTCCCATCCTGCATAAACATATATTTTATTTTGATCCATTCTTTTTTACCCTCCTCGGAGTTTTTAGATTTAGATCCTGAAATGTTCTTCCCATAACATCATCTTTTGCAAGGAGTAGGATATCGTCAGACAGTCCTAGTGCATTTAGGACGGCAAGATACATACCCATTGAAACAGATGGTGAACCTTTTTCTATTTGGGTGACAGTAGAACGGCCAACTGCAGCTTTTTCGGCTATCTCCTGAGCAGTCCAGCCACGACGCAGTCTTGCCAGTTTGATCTGACCTCCAACAATTTGAAGCTTTCTCTCTACTTTGGGAAGAAGAAGTGCTTTGTTTTTTCCCATTATAAACACCATGCTTTCTTAATGATTGTAATTATAAACATCATACTATATAGTGCGTGTAATTACAATCATTATATTATTTCAACTATTAATGTTATGTAAACTAAATTCTAAGGCCTTTTTATGATACAGACATTTTCGTACTATTAGAGTAGCAGATACCTAGAATGCGAATTAAAATGTTGACTTTACATATACAGGAGGTTTGGTTATGACTGTTAAGGAAGCGCGTGAAATAGTAAGAAACTTTAATGAGGCTTTTAGCTATTCGGAAGAAGATGAGTTCATGTTTATAGAGGCCATGAACTTTCTGATTGAAGAGGAGAAGCGCCCTCAGGATATGATGTATCTTGGTGGATACTATTATGAGCAGAAGGCTTTTGATCTGGCGCTCAAGTATTATGAGATGGCTGCAACATATGATTATGACGCGGCTTATGAGTGCCTGGGCTATATCTGGTATTACGGAAGAACTGGAGAAAGAGATTTCAAGAAGGCCTTTGAGTACTTTTCAAAAATGATGGACAAGGGACACCTTGTTGCCACATACAAGGTAGCTGATATGTATAAAAATGGCTACTATGTTGAGAAGAATTACGATAAGTATGTTGAGATTATAGAAGATCTATATCCACTTGTGATGGAATGCAATAATGTATTCGCTCCTATTCCCGAGGTGTGCACCAGGCTTGCTCGCATCAGAACTGAGCAGGGAAGAACGGATGAAGCCATAGAATTATATCAGACTGCAAAGGATGTCCTGGGTATAAGAATTACTCACAATGCATTCTTTGGAAATCTCAATATCATGAAATGGCTCATAGATGATCTGTATGAGCTGAAACCATTTAACTACGATAATGTGGATCTGTATGATCTTTATTATCTTCTGAAATCACCTCATGAGATTCGTATGTATGATGATCCGGAAGATGAGACATCATTTGTTGAGCTTAAGTCCGTTCAAGAGGGCGAGAATTGCGAAGTATGCTTCGATGGAAAATGGTTTCATGACCGGGATGATTTCTTTGCCAATGCTGAATATAATGATTTCATGGTAAAGAGCTCATATGATCTGTTTTGGAAGATTGAGGTGATGCAGTAATGAGAGAAATAATTAAAACAGATAATGTATCATATAGCAAATACGAGGAACTTCTCACAAAGAGAGATGAGCTGAAGAAGAAAGCATTTCAATATTACCGGGCTTACATCAGAGAGTTCGGCGATATGATTCTGGAAATCTTTCAGATAAAGATAGAATGCATCAAAAAGAAGAAGACCATCGAGTTCTACCAGAGGGCGATCAATCAGGGCTCAGTGGTAGATAGAGATGCACTTAATGCATATCTCATCAAGGAAATGGAAGAGTACCAGAAGCAGCTGGATGACATGATAAATGATAATAAAGCATCCAAGTCATTTGAAAGAATAAGCGAAATGGATATGCTTCGGATAAAGAGCATTTACAGAAAGCTGGCGAAGTTGATTCATCCTGATATAAATCCTATAGTTGTGGATAATGAGAATCTTATGGATCTTTGGAACAGAATAGTCATAGCTTATCAGTGCAATGAGCTGAAAGAGATTCAGGAGCTTGAAGTGCTTGTTCACAAGGCTTTGGAGCAGCTGGGGGTTGATGAAATAGAGATAGACATTCCTGACATCAATATCAAGATTGATGAGCTGAATAAGGAAATCCACGACATTCAAACGACGGATCCATTTTTGTATAAATACCTGCTGGAAGACGAAAATGCAGTTGAGGAGAAGAAGCAGTCACTGGCGCAGGAACTTGAAGAGTATCAGAATTATGCAAAAGAACTGGATGATGTAATAGAAACACTTGTTTCAGGAGGCGTGAGTATAGTATGGCGAATGAACTAACCAAGAAAGAAGAGGGAGTAGTAGCCCTGGTGAATAATCACGAACTGGGCGACATCATAAAGCCCCTTGTAAAAGAAATCCATCTCTTCGATACTTTTGTGGCCGGAACAACACACCTGAAGGATATGTCTGTTCTTGAAGAAATCGCTGTGGGAGATAGACTCAGTCTGCAACGTGAAGAAAACAAGTTCGACAGCAATGCCGTGATTATCTTCACAGAATCAAAGAAGAAGCTCGGCTACATACCGGAGAAAGATAACATTATCTTCGCCCGCTTAATGGATGCCGGAAAACTGCTAAAGGCAAAGATTTTTGATATACAACAGAAGGGAAGCTTCACACAGATCAGTATCGGGATATATCTGGTGGATTTTTAATTGAATATGAATATTAATGATATATCGCCGCTTATGCTCAGATGCATAGGCGGTGTTTTTATTTCGTCATAATTATGTTAGAATGAATCCATATTAACTTTCAGTTTTAACAAATGACAAAGGAGAAGTTAAATGCATTGCAACTTTCTTTTTG
>CADBMW010000234.1 GCA_902795855.1 uncultured Lachnospiraceae bacterium | reverse complement strand
TGCTCTGCTCTAAGGAGCGTAGTTCTATTCCGCATGGCTTTACAAGCCCCTTTCCGTCAAAAATATGAGAAGTTCCCATCTCATGTATTGGCCTGCCAGCGCGGATTCTTAACCCCTGCACGTGAGCATAAAAAAACGGTTATATTATAGCAAAACCTGGGACTGATCTCAACGGATTTTTCAGAAATGACAGCTAGTCAGCCTAGATTTAATATTCTTGTTGTATTTTACATTGCTATTTTTTTACTTTTTTATTATAGTTTTTACACTCCAATTCTAATTCTTTAATAAGATGCTCCTAAAATACAACAGGGGCTATGTCACCATAGCCCCTGTAATATGATGCCAACGCAGCGGCATCACAGCTTTTTGAATGTCCCCTAAGGCAGGACTCTCCTTTAGGTACATTTTATAGTTTTTCAAATACAAGAGTAGCTTGGATTCTGTCACCACCGGCAAAGCCAGTGCTTTCAGCTGAAGCTGTAGAAAATGAATGTAGTCGAAATCCTTGCCGGCATTTGTTGTTTATAACTTTTTCAAGCTCTGAAAGATTCTTAGAACCGGTTCCGATGAATTTTTCTTTCAATGTTACCTGCATTACTTCGTATTGAGGAAATCTGACAGCCTCCATATAAGACTGCTGTAAACCCTGTTGTGGCTGTACATAGGACTGTTGTGGTTGTATATATTGTTGCGTTCCATTAATTGAATTAGGGTCAAATTGGTGTGGCGTTTCCTTTAGATTCTGTGCCACCTGCTGTTGCTGTTGAGGTGTTGGAACTGTATGTTCCTTCACTATGTAATCTGTGGGGATAAATTTACCATTTTCCCATCTTCCAGTAGGTGTAGTAGGATCTTGTGTGAGCGATTCTACTAACTTATCCTTTGATTCTGTGATTTTCCCTTTTAAATCTTCAAACATTTTTATTAATCCTCCTTCTCGCTGTTGTCTTTTTTATTTTCAGCTATATTTGTATCCATCTGCGGCTGCTCTTCTTCCTTCTTCTTTAAGAGCATTTCTCTAAATTCCTTTGGAAAGTAATCCTCCGGCTCACTGTAGATAATGTTTATTTCTGACATATTCTCATCCCCTTTCCCTGCTCCTAATATATTTCATCCGGAGCCTGTTTTCTCTTAAATTTTCTCTTAGATTCCCTCTTAAGCTTTCTCTTAATCCGAGTAAGTCTCGGCTGCACTCTTTGTAATGTCTGCAGGTTATACAGCAGTGTCTGCAGGTTCTTTTCTTCTGCATCCAAAACCATAATCTTTGCAGCATAGGTTTCAATCTTTGAAGCATGGGTTTCAGCCGCCCTCCTAACCCTTTTGGGTGTTGTTCTTGTTGTAACCATGGTAACACAGCCTCTGGTCTTTAAAAAGCCACACAAAAAACTCCCCACACCTGATAAAGTATGGAGAGTTTATATTTTCATGTATCCGTTACTATTTAGCTACATTTTTAACATTCTTTTTCTGATTCTCGGCAGCTATTTCTTTATTTCTGTTCTTTGCTCGTTCTCCGCCGTGTTTTCTCATGGACACGAAATCTTTGTTGGAAGCTGTCTTTGCATCTCTTACTGTGTTTACTCTGGTTACCAGTTCTTTCACATCCATATGCTCTGCATCACGGGAGAACAGACTTACTATTGAAAGTGCATCCATTGCATTGTCGAATCTGTCTCTTCCATCCTGAGAGGATCTTACCTTCTTCTTACCCTTGGTATAATCCTTTATGGCCTTAATAAGCTTTTTGTTTGCCTCTGCGATTTTCTCAGATGCTCCCGGCTGATTTAAGTCAATTGATGCGGCGTCCTGCACTGCCTGATGGAAGTTCTGATAAAGAGGTGTTCTTCCTTCCTTTGGCATCATGTTTTCAGCAAGCATTTTCATTTCCTTAAGATATGCTTCCTGATTGGCAGGTTCTACTCCGTATATACTATTTACTACCTTACTCTGTATCTTATCAAAGAGCTGAACCTTATTTCTTGGATTTGCTGGTTCCGGGGATTTAAGAATGTTGAGAAGCTCCGTTTTATTATCCATATCATTTACGATTGAGCTTATCTTTATTTTCTCCGCAAGTGCATTTATCTTCTTTGCATCAAACTTTTCACCCTGGGATTTAAGATAAGCAGCTGCAACGCCCTTTACCAGTATCAACTTCAGATTAAAGGTTGCAGTATCTTCAGATAATACATTTTCATTATACAGGCGGTTCATGTAGTTATCATATGACCTGGTATTAGAAGTAGGCTTAACTGCTACAGGAGCCGGTCCTGCTATTATGCCATTCAATTCCTGAGCAAATGCTGTAGCTTCAGCTTTCTGCTTATTTGAATTTGCACGATTAGTTGCTTTTTCCAGTTCCTCATAAGCTTCGTCCATTTCGCCAACAGTTTTAAATTCATCAGGCTTATGTTCTACGCCATAGAAATCCTTCGACATGTTTTGAAGTCTGAGTTCTTCTTCGGGACTTCTCTGCGCAGCCTTGCTTTTAAGAAGATCCATATTAAGCTTCTTTGGAAGAAATACAAGTTCAGTTACGTTTGCCTCGCCCTTCCTTAGATTATCTTCAAGATTCTTATTTCCATCAGGATGTTCCGAACCATTTGGA
>CADBMW010000233.1 GCA_902795855.1 uncultured Lachnospiraceae bacterium | reverse complement strand
ATAGCTTCTCTTGCAAATTATGTGATCTGTGATGCCCTTAATCCTGCTATCACAGCTTCAACCCAGTGGTTTGAAAGAACTCTGGATGACTCAGCTAACAAGAGAATATCTGTTCCTGAAGCATTCCTTGCAGTAGACGGAATCCTGGATCTGTATCTTAATATCGTGGACGGACTTGTGGTTTATGACAAGGTTATCTATGCTAAGTTCATGGAAGAGATACCATTTATGGCTACAGAAAACATTATGATGGATGCAACCAAAGCCGGTGGAGACAGACAGGTTCTTCATGAGAAGATAAGACAGTTCTCCATGGAAGCAGGTGCTGTAGTTAAGAGAGAAGGAAAGCCAAATGATCTGCTTAAGAGAATTGCTTCCGATAATGCTTTTGGAAAAACTCTTGCAGAGCTGGAGAATCTTATGGAGCCATCACTTTATGTGGGACGTGCTCCTCAGCAGACAGAGGAATATATTAATGAAGTTATAAAGCCAATCCTTGATGCAAACAAGGAAGAACTGGGACTTACAGCTGAGATAAATGTTTAATTATCTGCTTTGAAAAAAATTTTTGAAAAACAAAATCAAAATTTCAGTTTAAATTAAGCTTCAGGGTTTATCTTAAGTTCAGAAAATGAAAAACAGATGACCCTGATTTAAAACTGAAAGGAGATGGTTTTTATGAGAAAAGGATTATATAAATACGCTAAGCTTTATGCGGTAATGCTTTCCATGGGAATGATGATAGGACTTACAGCCTGTGGAAATTCTTCTGCCAGTGATGAGGTGGAAGTGGTTGAGGAAGCCGATGAAGATTCTGAAGACCTTGAAGAAGAGGATGGCGATTTTGAAGATGAGGAAGCTCCTGATACCCTGGAGGCAGATGATGATATATCATATTCCTCGGATCATCTGACAGAGGAAGATATAACAGTAAATGAAACTAAGGAAAACAGTGCAGATGGCGAACATGCAATATCTGCAGATGGTGAGACCACTGAATACTCAAATGTCAAGGTTGTAAAGACCGGAGATTCCGAAGGGGATGAAGCTGATTTCTATGGTGAGAATGCTGCCATATTTGCAACTAATGGTGCATCACTTACTCTTTCAGAAATCCTGGTTGAATCCAACGGAACCCATGCAAATGGAGTTTTCTCCTACGGAGAAGGAACTACAGTAACAATTTCTGATTCGGTTATAAATACAACCGGTAACTGCTCAGGCGGCCTCATGACTACCGGCGGTGGAACCATGAATGCCGAGAACCTGACAATACATACCACCGGAAATTCATCGGCAGCAATCCGTTCAGACAGAGGCGGTGGAACTGTGAATGTTAATGGCGGATATTATACAACTGATGGTACAGGTTCACCGGTTATCTATTCTACAGCAGATATAACCGTAGAGGATGCTTATCTGGAATCAACTGCTTCTGAAGGAATAGTTGTTGAAGGTAAGAATTCCGTAACTCTTGAGGGAGTTGAGCTGGTAGCAGACAATAATCAGAAGAACAGCGATAAATCAGATAATTTTGAAGCGGTAATGATCTACCAGTCCATGTCCGGAGACGCAGATCAGGGAACAGCATCATTTACAATGGACGGAAGTTCTCTTACAAATAAAAATGGTGATGTATTCTTTGTAAATAATACTCAGGCAGTGATAACTCTCATGGATAGTGAGATAGTTAATGAAGATGAGTCGGGACTGCTTCTTCGTGCAGCGGCAGCCGGATGGGGCAATGAAGGCTCTAATGGTGGAAATGTTACACTTAAGACCGGACAGCAGGAGCTGAACGGAGATATAGTAGTTGATTCTGTATCAACTTTGAATATGTATCTTGCAGATGAATCAACCTTTACAGGTGCCATTAATTCTGATGGACAGGCCGGAGATGTATATGTAGAGATTACAGGTGCTTCAACCTGGAAACTGACTGCAGATTCTTATATTTCATCACTTACCTGTGATGCTACATCAATTGATCTGAATGGATATAAGCTGTATGTTGATGGAAAAGAATATGAAGAAGGAACTGAGTCCTCCGGTGAAGCAGTAGAGGCTAAGGTCAGCGAAGGTGGCGGAAATATGGAGGCACCTCCTGATGGAAACGGTGGCCCTGGAGATGGCTCAACACCTCCAGATGGAGAAAAGCCGGCAGGAGATCCACCT
>CADBMW010000232.1 GCA_902795855.1 uncultured Lachnospiraceae bacterium | reverse complement strand
TGCAAGAGTAGCTGCATTCTCAACAACTCTTCCCATGTAATCCTTGTAATCCTGTGAAAGAGCTTCCTTGAAGCAAACAGCCTTGCCTGCGATAACATGCATAAGAGGGCCACCCTGAATTCCAGGGAATATAGCCTTATTGAAATTATACTTAGCATTTACTTCTTCGCTGCAAAGGATCATACCACCTCTTGGTCCACGAAGTGTCTTATGAGTTGTAGTTGTTGTTATATCAGCATAAGGGATTGGGCTCATATGATAACCGGCAGCAACAAGTCCTGCGATATGTGCCATATCCACCATAAGGATAGCACCAACCTCGTCAGCTATCTCACGCATCTTCTTGAAATCTATTTCTCTTGCATAAGCTGAAGCACCTGCAACGATAAGCTTTGGACGTGCTTCCTTAGCTATAGCAAGGACATTATCATAATCTATACGGCCTTCGTCATTAACTCCGTAAGGCACACAGTTAAAGTATTTACCAGACATATTAACAGGTGAACCATGGGTCAGGTGTCCGCCGTGATCAAGGTTCATTCCCATAAATGTGTCACCCGGCTCCATTGTTGCAAAGAATACTGCCATATTTGCCTGAGCTCCTGAATGTGGCTGAACATTTGCATACTCAGCTCCGAAAAGCTCCTTAGCTCTTTCTCTTGCCAGATCTTCTACTACATCAACATATTCGCATCCACCATAATATCTCTTTCCTGGATATCCCTCTGCATACTTGTTAGTCAGATGGCTGCCCATAGCTGCCATAACTGCCTTAGATGCAATATTCTCTGATGCGATAAGCTCAAGATTCTGATCCTGACGATTATACTCGTCAGTCATAGCTGAAGCTATCTCTGGGTCAATTTTTACGATTTCCTCAAAATCAAACATTTTAAATTCCTCCGGTTTTTTAATTTTGGGTTATATTATTATAAATTTTAAACATGTATCTGGGAGAACACTTCTCCAATTTTTTCTCTGATGACTATATCCGCCTCAGCATCCCTTGATGTGGATGCCATATTCAGAACAGCCAGATGCTTTCCTCTGAAATAGCTGATAAAGCCTGCTGCAGGATAAACCACAAGGGATGTCCCGCCGATAATAAGCATATCTGCTTTTGATATATGATTGATAGCTCGGGAAATGACATTCTGGTCGAGACCTTCTTCATAAAGAACTACATCCGGACGCACAAGTCCGCCGCACTCTTTTCCGTCTACCACCTCATTACACTTAGGCACGCCCTCTGAAGCAAGTATATATTTGATACCTGCATTCACATCCTCAGGAGTGCTGCTGTACTGCTTACCACATCTGGTGCAGTAATTTCTGAGTACTGAACCATGAAGCTCCAGTACTTCCTTACTTCCGGCAGCCTGATGAAGTCCGTCAATATTCTGGGTAATAACTGCCTTAAGCTTGCCTGCCTGCTCCATTTCCGCCAGCTTCTTATGAGCCGCATTAGGCTTTGCATCAGGCGCAAGCATTTTATCCTTATAAAACTCGAAGAAGTCCTCAGTCTTATATACAAGAAATGTATGACTGACTATTTCCTCAGGTGGATATTTATATTTCTGACTATAGAGACCATCCTGACTTCTGAAATCAGGAATTCCACTTTCTGTAGATACACCTGCTCCGCCAAAAAATACTATATACGAAGATTCATCTATAGCCTGCTGGAGCTTTTCAACGCCTTCTTTATCTGTGATCATCAGCCCGCCTCCTTTATCTTAAGTATTACGAAATATCTTTCATCAATCTTAAACTTTTCAGATTCGTCAAAAATAACTTCAAGCTCATGATCGCCGGTTCCAAGATCCTGAACGGATATTCTCGGATTAAGCGAATCGATATTTATGTCTGCCAGATCTTCTGCAAATCCGGCCACCTTTATCTTCAGATTCTGTGAATCATCAAACTCATATTCATATTTATCATCTGATCCTATGATTTTGATATTGGATGTACTAAGTGTCAGCTCCCTCTGAGATATAGCCTCCACCTGAACGCTTACTGCAATCTCAGTGGTGCTGTCAGCCACCTGAATTTCAGATGGAAGATATTCCTGCAAGGCTACATTTTTCTCTATAACACCATCTGCATCAGATATAGAAATATCTGAGATTGTCAGAGAAGTAACCGCATCCAGAGCTTCATCTGTTCCGGCTATAAGAATAGTCGTCGGCTCATAATTAATGGCATGAACCCCAAAACCTTCCTTTGGAGTACCTACTGTATTCACATTTACTGGAATGGTCTTTGTATGATAAACCGGAATATTTACGGTGATCTTATCATCAGAAAGCTTTACATTGTCCTTCTGCACCGCAGAACCATATCCGTCAATGCATCCTACCTTAACGGTATCCTCGATATCCGCTTCAGCATTTGTAACATCCACAACGGCTCTTGCCTCAACTATGTTGGACAGAACCGATTCAGGTCCTGTAACTGTGATCATATTTGGCGTTGGTGCCGCACTTCCAAGAGCAAAACCGGATTTGGCATTTCCGGTGGTAATGACCTTAACCGGAATACTTTTTTCAGTTTCCTCCTCAATAGAAAGAGTCACATACTCATTTACAGGAGTTATAGTCAGCTGTCTCGCTACCTTTTCGCTGATGGAATCATTTGTCACAACCTCTATGCTGGTGGAATTTGTAACTGAAAGATGTGACAGATCCGCTGTAGCCGTAAAATTACCGGCCTCCAGATTTTCCACTATGGAACGGGGACCCTTGACTATTATCTCAACGGTATCACCCTCCGTCACGTCATAAACTCCGCCACTTTCCAGGATTGTATCTCCATTCAGCATTTCCACTTCGATGCCTCCAATGGTCTTCGCCATGGTAGCGTCTTCAATGTTCATTACAGAAAACCACAGAAGGAATGCAATGATAAGAGCAAACAGCTTTAACCATAAATGATCAAAAAAACTACTTTTTAGCTTTTTCTGCATTTTTTCTACCTCCCTTCTTGAGTACTTTCGTTCCGGGAGTATTGTCATCCTGTTCATCCTGAAGCTTGGATAACTGTTTTCTCAGACCATCCTCATCCAGATGTCTGTAAAGTGTGCCCTTATGGGCAACGGATATGCCTCCTGTTTCCTCTGAAACAATGATGGTCATACTGTCTGTACTTTCACTGATACCAAGTCCTGCTCTGTGCCTGGTTCCCAGGCCCTTATCTATATCATGTCTCTCAGTCAGAGGCAGATAGCAGGTAGCCGCCACAACACGGTTATTTTTTATGATAACAGCACCATCATGAAGAGGTGTATTTTTCTCGAAGATATTTATCAAAAGCTGTTGGGAGATGGTTGCATCAATAGCAATACCTGAATTAATGTATTCTCCCAAAGGAGTCTCATGTTCTATTACAATGAGGGCTCCGGTCTTATCCTTTGCCAGCTGAATACTGGTCTTAACAAGCTCATATATAGACCTGTCACTGAGAAGCATTTCCTCAGTAGTATTGCTGTCAAAAGAAAAGAGCTTCGTTATCAGTTTCTTTCTTCCCAGCTCATCCAATGCTCTTCTCAGCTCAGGCTGGAACAGTATGATGATGGCAAGCAGGAATACATTGATCAGGTTCTTTGCAATCCAGAGAATTGTATTGAATCTGAATATAACTGCAATAACGAGAAAAAGAGCCACAACCACAACCCCTTTTAAGAGGGTCCATGCCCGGCTCGTTTTAATCCATAAAAGCAAATGGTATATAACATATGCAATTATTATAATATCAAGTAAATCCGACCAGGACATATTAGGAAAATATATGCCCCCGGTATGTGCCTTGATAATGGTCCATAAGTTGCCCATGTGTCACCCGTTTATTCTTTATCTTTTTTCTCGGAATCTATCTTTGGAACAGCCTTTACGTAGTAATAATAATCATCATCCTCAAACTGTACTCTTTCGGTATGCTGATAATCAAGTATTCCCTGACCAAATCTGACAATGGCCGCAAATATGATACCAACAATACTACCAATTACAACCGCTCCCATTTCCACATCATTGCTCACAATATAGCCAGCAAAAATAGATGCAAGAATATTTACAACCGTTCCGGCTGCTATAGCAATGTATAAAGCGTAATCATAAGTGAATTTTGTCAGAACTGCAGTAACTGCTATGGTAATGGCAAAAATGATAGCTGCCACATACATTTCCTTGTTGTGAATTATAACATCGGAAAGCTGTTTAAATGCTTCAATCTCATTTTCCACATCTTCTGTGGCCAGAAGTCTTGATATCTCAGCAGTACTCTCTGAGAAAAAGTAAAGTACAACGCCCATTACTGCCGGAACCATACCACCCAGTCCTGCAAGAACAGCTATGGCAATAGGTGCCGCATATGGTATTCCCAGCATGAAAAATACGGGAACCAAAAACATTACGTATGCAAACTGAGGGAAGAATCTGATATATACGCAGAACATGACAATGTACATAACTACGAATACCGCTCCAACCTCAAGTGATACGGAAAATGTATGAAGTGCAATGAGTATACCTGCCATAACAAACATAAAAGCATCAGGAAGAAGTGCTGTAAGTATGGCAAGAAGGATAGTTACCTCAGTTTTGGATCCCAGATCCGAATAATGGAACATTTTCTGCAATGAAATAAATACGATCAATGTCCAAACAAACTTGAATATAGGTGTTACTATCTCATCCTGTTTTCTGCAAAAATCCCTTAACTTATTTTTTATACTAAGTATAGCTGTCATTTCGATCCCCCATCACTCTGATTTTCCATATCGCCGCCTATCTCGCTGTAGACCTTAACCTTGCCACGTTTGATCTGGCTTCTTGCTTCTTCCTTGTCATACAGCTTGATAAGTTTCGTAAGGAGTCTGTTATATTTGATAAGCCTTTTTCTGGCCTTCGAATATTTATAGTTATAAACTATGAAAGCATATATATAGAAAACAACCATAGCCACAACATATCCACCGATAAGGGAATATATAACTTTGAAATAGTCCATGGAATTGATATCATTCAGCACTTTTTCAAAATTTACCAGCCCATATACTGCTACACAAAGCCAGTAGCAGATTGTTGTAGCGATTAATGTCTTCAGACATCCATATTTGACATAGTCTTCCTTATAATACTTGCTGAGGACCAGGTCTCCCAGGTCTTCATTTTTCTCATATATGGATATCTGAGTCATAAGTTTTACTTTCTCATTATCTACCATAGTTTTCACCCTAATCTTATACTTCGTCTATAAGCTCCAGTGATCTTTCGCTTGCCTGTTTCTTGCAAAGCTCGATGAAATCATCAAGAGGAATACCATTCATCTGCTTATTTCCACGCACGTTAACTGAAACTGTTCTTTCAGCAACCTCTTTATCTCCAAGTACAAGTATATATGGCTCTTTATACTTTTTAAAGCCTTTAATCTTATTTTTCATATTTTCATCGGAATAATCTGCTTCAACTCTGATGCCAGCTTTTCTGAGAAGCTTTTCGATTTCCTTTGCATATTCATTATGCTCTGTTCTGATAGGAACAATTCCTACCTGATATGGAGACATCCAGAATGGGAAGCTTCCCTTGAAATTCTCAATAAGGATTCCGATAAATCTTTCAAATGATCCGAAGATTGCTCTATGGATCATAACAGGTCTCTTCTGTGAACCATCAGCAGCCACATATCTGAGATCAAAGTTAAGTGGAAGCTGGAAGTCAAGCTGGATAGTACCCATCTGCCATTCTCTTCCGATGCAGTCCTTCATCTTAAGGTCGATCTTAGGACCATAGAATGCGCCATCGCCTTCATTTATCTCATATCCGCCTTCGCCATATTTCTTATCAAGAATCCTCTTCAGTGAACTTTCTGCAGCATCCCAAAGCTCAGGTGCACCCATGAAGTCATCAGGTCTTGTGGAAAGCTCTGCTTCATATGTAAGTCCGAAGGTCTCATAGATGAACTTGGCGATATCCATGATATCACTTATTTCATCCTCTATCATATCCTCTGTAAGGAAGGTGTGATCATCATCCTGATGGAACATCTGAACTCTGAAGAGACCATTTAACTCACCACTCTTTTCACGTCGGTGGATAACCTGAGTCTCACTATATCTCAGAGGAAGTTCCTTGTAGCTGTGAAGTCCATTTTTATATACATTAATGGCATTTGGACAGTTCATAGGCTTTACTGCATACTGAACATCTGTGTCTATAACTTCCTTGCCTGTTTCTTCATCTGCATTTGCCGTAGTAATAAGGAACATATTCTCTTTATAATGTCCCCAGTGTCCTGATGTCTCCCAGAGATTCTTGTGATTAAGAACCGGTGCGAGGATTTCCTGATATCCATATTCCTCATGAAGCTCTCTCCAGAAATTCAGGATGGCATTGTACAGCTTGAATCCTCTTGGAAGCCAGTATGGCATACCCGGAGCTGACTCATCAAACATGAAGAGTTCCTGCTCAGGACCTATCTTCTTATGATCTCTTTCCATAGCTTCCTTAACAAAGTCAAGGTGAGCCTTCAGCTCCTGCTTGGAAGGAAATGCATACATATATATACGCTGAAGCTGATCATTCTTTTCGTCACCTCTCCAGTATGAACCTGAAGCAGACTTAACCTTGAATGATGTATTCATAAGTTCCTGTGAATTTGAAATGTGTGGTCCACGACAGAGATCCACAAAATCATCACCTGTATAATAAATAGTGATCTTCTCATCAGCCGGAAGATCATTTATAAGTTCTTCCTTATATTTCTGTCCTTTGAAGATTGTAAGAGCTTCGTCTCTTGTAACCTCCTTCACGGTCCAGTCTTCACGACGCTTAAGAATCTCGCGCATCTTATCTTCTATAATCTTGTAATCATCAGTTGTTACAGGTCTTGGAAGCATGAAATCATAATAGAAGCCATCATCTATCTGGGGACCGATAGCTATCTGTACGTTCTCTTTTCCAAATATTTCCATAACAGCCTTTGCCATTACATGTGCCAGTGAATGTCTGTAGACACTCAGAAAGAATTCTTTGTTATCACTACTCATTTTGTTTCTCCCTTTGTGGTGTATAATATAGATTTTTTTTATTATATAAGTCTCTTTTAAACACTATCTTGTCATTTTAACACATCCAAGAGCAATATAAAAGATTTTGTTTAAAAAAATAACAGGGGCTGAAATCAGCCCCTGCCATATTTTAGATTTATTCTGCTATATCATTGAATCCTTCTCTTGCAGCATATGAAGTATGAAGAAGTTCATGTGCTTTGTGGCTGTTAGGCTCACCAAGATATTTCTCATAAAGATCAATGATCTGAGGATTCTTATGAGACTGTCTAAGCTCCTGTCTCTCATCCTCTGAGTAAAGAGCATTTGCTCTCTTCTCTTTATATGTATCAATGATATCATCATCCTCATGAGGCAGGAAGCACTCACGGATATATGGCTGTCCACCACCGTTGATACATCCACCAGGACATCCCATGATCTCGATGAACTGATATTTTGACTTTCCTTCTCTTATCTCATCAAGGAGTACACTTGCTGACTTCATTCCTGAAGCTATAGCAACATTTACTGTAGTTCCGTTGATGTCGATAGATGCTTCTCTGATACCTGCATCATGACCACGAACTGCCTTGAACTCGATAGGCTCTGACTCTTTACCTGTAAGCTTGAAGTAAACTGTACGAAGTGCAGCTTCCATAACTCCACCAGTAACACCGAAGATAACTGCGGCACCAGTGTAGTCACCCATGATATCCTGATCCCAATCTTCATCAGGAAGTCTGTCGAAG
>CADBMW010000231.1 GCA_902795855.1 uncultured Lachnospiraceae bacterium | reverse complement strand
TACTAAATGTGGTAAAGAATATGATATAAATTTTGAAGCTGATGGTACTACTAATTTATATGAAGTATATTCTAATATTCAAAAGGTTGATCCTTGTGGAAAGTATACTATTCCATATAATTGGTACAATTATATTTCTAATATGACCGAAAATACAAAGTATTATAATATGTATTATAAACAAATACTTCCTAAAAGAATATATTATTATGATAATAGTAATTATATTAATTACATAAAAGAAGATCCAAATTATTATCATGAAAATCATACTTTTCTTTCTTATTATGATTATACTATATCACATGAATTAGGAATTTGTCAGTCAGAAATATTAAACTATTTTTCTCATTATAATAGATGTGTCGGTCAGAATTGGTTTACTGCTTCAGTGGCATATACAACAATTAATTATGATGGAAATGAATTTATAGATCATCAAGTACAACCAATTAATAATTTTATTAATTCTAATATAACCTGTCAAGAAGATAATTATAAACTTCCAATAACATTTGAAACTATATCAGAAAAATATACTGGAAATCCTAATTTTGAAATTACTCCATATATAAATACAGATGATGTAGATCCAATACCAACATGTGACCCTACTGTTGAACAAACAGTAATACCAACAGTAATACCGACAAATGATCCAATTACTGCACCAATGGTAATACCAACAAGTAAACCAACTATAGCACCAACGGTTGTACCGACAACATTTCCTGATGAGATTAAGGACAATAAAACTACCTTCAGTATAAAGAATAAAGCCAAGGTTAAAGCTTCTTCAAAGATTGTAATCAATGACAAGGACAAAATACAGAAAATTACTCTTAACGGTAAGGCAATAAAGGTTAAGTCTGGCAAGAGTAGTTTTACCTTGAAACTTAAGTCTTACAAGAAGAAGCTTAAGAAGAAGGGTAAGTGGAATACTCTTAAGGTAACCGATAATAATGGTAATGCTGTAACCATTAAGTTTAAAATCAAATAAAAAGATTTATGGTTGATAAAACAGATGGAAAGAGAAATACTATATTGGTATAATTTGTATATATAAGTTTATTTAACATAGTAGTTGATAAAATGAAAAGGCAAAAAAGATATTTATGAAGGCCTGAAAAATATCGAAGGCTTTAAAGCATTTCTTGAGAGCGTACCGAAGGAACAGGAAAAAAGTGAAATAGTATGTTGACAGATTTGGTCGAACGTGTTAGACTTCAAACATAGTCGAATGCGTTCGACCATTTTGCGTTTGACGTACCAGACTAAAAAGACGTCTTTGAGGTAATGAAAATGGAAACACCAAAGGTATTTGAAAGTGAATACAGATTCTGCCTGATACTCTGGGAGCAAGAGCCTATTAAGAGTACAGAGCTTGCAAAGCTGTGCGAGGCGGAACTTGGATGGAAAAAGGCAACCACCTATACGGTAATTAAGAGATTATCAGAGCGAAATGTTATAAAGAGCGAGAATGCCGTTATCACATCACTGGTATCAAAATCAGAGGTTCAAACTGCTGAGATAGATGAGATGGTAGATAGAACCTTTGAAGGCAGCATACCTGATTTTCTGGCAGCATTTGCAAAGAGCAGGAAGCTGTCAAAGAAGGAGATAGGTGAGATTCAGAAGCTTATAGATGATTATAAGGATTAATGAAATGACAGAAATATTTTTAAAACTTCTAAATATTAGTTTTTCAGCCAGTCTTCTTATTGCGGCCTGCATTGTTATCAGATATCTGGCTAAGGGCATGCCTAAATATATGAGATGCCTGCTTTGGATTCTGGTACTGGTAAGGCTTGCGTGTCCTTTTCACCTGGAGAGTCCTTTTAGTCTGCTTCCCCAAAAAGAAATAATCGGAAGTTCTTCAGACGTCCAGCGTTCTGCTGTAGTAAAGCTTGTAAAGCAGAATGCGAGTGTAAAGGATACTGATACTTCGGATATGCAGAGTGAGGTTTCTTCATCTGGAGAATCGATGCTCAGTATAAGCAGATCTTATGTAGTATTAATTCTTACTGTAATATGGCTTATAGGTATTGCTATAGCTTTTATTTATGGATTGGTCGCCTACATAAGACTGGCAAGATGTGTGGATGATGCAGTGCTTCTGAGAGATAATATCTATCAGTCTGAAAAGGTTTCTACTCCATTTATTCTTGGCATATTCAGAACGAGGATATATATACCATATAATCTGTCAAAGACTGAACTGTATTTTGTTCTCAGTCATGAACGCTCTCACATATCCAGAAAGGATCATCTGTTGAAACCGGCTGCATATATTATTTCCAGTATTTATTGGTTTAATCCGCTGGTATGGATCGGTTACTCGCTTTTATGCAGGGATATAGAGCTTGCCTGTGACGAGAAAGCTATGAGACAGATCGGATATAACAAGAAGAAAGAGTATTCACAATCAATCCTGGACCTCAGCGTGCCCCGCAAATACATTTCGGCATGCCCTGTGGCATTTGGTGAATCAGGTGTAAAGGAAAGGGTAAGAAGTGTGCTCAGTATGAAGAAAGGAAAGAAAATCGCTGTTGTTATAAGTGCTTTGCTTATAGTAGCAGTAGGAGTGGGATTCCTTACATATCCCAAAACAAAAAATAAGAATAGTGATACATCAAAAGTAACCCAGGCTGCTTCAGGGAATAAGGTTGAAGCGACTTCGAAGGACATAGTCGAAGAAGAGAAGACTTCTGAATCAGCTGATAATGAATCAGTTGAAGAAACAACCGAGGCTGTAGGTATGGCTTCCGACAAAAATAAAGAAGCTCCAGTTCGTGAGGAAACAGCGAATTCTGAAGAAACACCGGAAGTTGCTCCGGAAAATGAAGAAGGACCTGAAGTCGCTCCGGAAAATGAGAAAGTAAATGAATCTGTACTTTCAGCAAAACCGGAGGATACAGGTGTAAAGCTTGTAAAAATATATTTAGATGATGTAGTAGATAGTGACAGTTCAAGCGTTGTAAGGCTATATAGTGACGAACATCAGGGTGTTGATATAGTAGCTAATCCGGGATCGGATATTATATCCTATAATGCAGGAACCGTGAAGGCCTCCGGCTTTGATAATAAGAATGGCTATTATATCGATATAGAGGATTCTGAAGGAAACGTTTATTCCTACTATCATTTGCAGGATCTTCCAACAGCTAAAGACGGTGACTCCGTAGAAGAAGGACAGGTGATCGGAAAGCTTGGAAATACAGGCGAGAGTACGGGACCTCACTTACATTTTACGGTGAAGGATAAGAACGGAGAGTCGCTGGATATCACAGTCGATACCTCTGATGATAATTATGAGGAAGATTAATAATATAGAAGCAGTTAAATGCAATCTTACAAAAATGTGAGATTGCATTTTTTTAATTATATGACAAATTAAAAAAATATAGGCATTTAATGGGAGGCAATGAAGGTATTTTTATGTTAAAATAAGTGATGGTATTTATATATTTGGTTTTGTATGGTTCATTAATCGTTAAAACATTTTGTATAAGTAAATAATAAATGAAAATAGGAAGGTACTTATGAAGAATGTAGCAAGAAGAACAGACATAATTACCGTGGTAGTTCTTATACTGATCATCGCTGTGATAATATGCCTGGTGACAGGTGTCGGCAAAGGCTCCAATACCAGCAAAGAATCTACCGGCGATGCGCCTAATGTGACTGTTCAGGATTTTAATGGAAAACGTGCAGGAATTCCGACAGGTTCGGTTCATGATGAAATATTAGCAAAGAATCTTCCGGAATCTGAAATGACAGAGTTTAACAGTAACTCTGATATGGTAACAGCCCTTCTTTCAGACCGTATAGATTTTTTCTTTATGGTGAAGGAATCTGCTGTGGCACTGGCGCAGCAGAACCAGGAGCTTGGTTATCTGGAAGAACCGGTAGACACCCTGGATATGGGAGTTATCTTTGGCAAGAATGAAAAGGGAGATAAGCTGAGAGCCCAGATGGATGAGTTTCTGGAGAAGTGTAAGGCGGATGGAACCCTGGACCAGATATTTGAATACTGGGGAGATACCAGTATTAAGGATAAAGCTATAGACATGAGTGGTCTCACAGGCGAGAATGGAAAACTTGTCTTTGCAACTACAGCAAGTCTTGAAACTATAACCTATATCGAAAATGGAGAGATAGCAGGTTCCGATGTGGATATTGCTGTACGTTTCTGTCGCGAATACGGATATGATATCGACGTAAAGATACTGGACTTTGCAGGCATCATCCCAGGTATTGTATCGGGGACTTATGATTTTGCTCTCAATAATATAGTCATCACAGACGAAAGAAAAGAAAGCGTAAATTTTTCGATTCCATATAAGGTGGTTGATCTTTTTATTGTTGCCAGAAAAGCAGATATTGGCACAACTGTAGACGACAGTATCATAAAGCCGGAGCGTATGGGAATAAAAACAGGTTCCAGCTATGAGCCTATTACTCTCAAGTACTATCCGGACAGCGAGTATTTTTATTTTGATAATAACAGTGACCTGGTAGCAGCACTTATGAACAACAAAATAGATGGTTTTCTTAATGATGAGCCTGTTGGATATATGATGCATGAGCAAAATGATAAGTTGGATTATATAAAGGATCCTGTTGTAGATGATGATTACCATTTTGGATTTCAGAAGGATACTCCAGAATCAAATAAGCTGAGAGAAGAATTTAATGAAACTATAGCTGAATTAAAAGCAGATGGCACTCTTGATGAAATGAAAACAAAGTGGCTGGGAAGGGATGACACTAATAAAACTTTTGATGATTCAGAACTATCTGGTGAAAATGGAAAACTAATGGTAGCCGTTCTTTCGGATGCACCGCCATTTTCATATGTATCAAATAATAAGCTTACCGGATATTCAATAGAACTTACAACTATATTTGCCCGAAAGTATGGATATAGTGTTGAGTTTGAACAGACTACCGTTGCATCTGCATTAACAGGTCTTTCCTCAGGTAAATATGATATAGTTGCCAACAGTTTGTCTTATACTGAAGAACGGGCAAAGAGTATCGATTTCTCTGACCCATTCTATAAAGGTGGAGTTGTTCTTGTAGCAAGAGCATCGGATATTGATATAGTTGAGGGAGGAGATACCTCATCAGGAAATGGTTCATTTATCTCCTCTATAAAGACCAGCTTCGAGAGAAACTTCATAACCGAAGCCAGGTACAAGCTGATCCTTCAGGGTATCGCTGTAACCTGCATCATAACTTTGATGTCGTCTCTTTTGGGTACAATCCTTGCGTTCCTCGTCTGCATGTATCGACGCACAGGAAGCAGACTGGCCAACAATATATCAAATGTATATGTAATGCTTCTACGTGGTACGCCAGTTGTTGTACTTCTAATGATTCTCTATTATGTGGTCTTTGGAAAGACAGATATTAATGCTATATGGGTGGCAATCATTGGCTTCACCCTTAACTTCGGTGCGTACACATCTGAAATCATGCGTTCAGGTATAGAAAGTATCGACGCCGGACAGAGAGAAGCTGCGCTTGCGCTGGGATATACAGAGAATCAGGCCTTCTTCAGGTTTGTGTTCCCGCAGGCAATCCTTCGATTCCTGCCGGTATATAACGGTGAGATCATAACACTGTTAAAGGGCTCTTCAGTTGTAGGTTATATCGCAATTCAGGATCTTGCTAAGATGAGCGATATTATAAGAAGCCGAACCTACGAGGCTTTCTTCCCTCTGATTGTCACTGCACTCATATACTATATTTTAGCTGGAATACTTACCTTGATATTAAAATATGTTCTAAAGAAAGTTGATCCAAAGAAGCGTAGGAAAAAGACAGCGGTAAAGGAGGTGCAGTGATATGAGTTTTATCAAGATAGAGCACCTTAGAAAAGAATATGCAAATGTCACGCCTCTTAAGGATGTCACTGTGGAAATCAACAAGGGTGACGTCATATCCCTGATCGGACCTTCCGGAACCGGAAAATCCACCTTCCTTCGCTGTATTAACCAGCTGGAACTTCCAACTTCAGGCGTAGTAACAGTAGATGGCGAAGTGATAACAGACCCTAAGTGCGATATATCCAAGGTGCGCCGTAAGATGGGAATGGTATTTCAGTCATTTAACCTCTTCGCAAATCTAAGCATTATAGAAAATGTCATAGTAGCACCGGTCAGCCTTCTGAAGGTACCTAAAGAAGAAGCTTATCAGAAGGGGATGGAGCTTCTACGTCGAGTGGGACTTGCAGAAAAAGCAGAGAATTTCCCTGACGAGCTGTCCGGAGGACAGAAGCAGAGAGTTGCCATAGCCCGCGCCATAGCAATGAATCCTGATATCATACTATTTGACGAGCCAACCTCGGCTCTTGATCCGACAATGGTTGGAGAGGTACTGGCAGTAATCCGTTCCCTGGCTAAAGAAGGTATGACCATGATGATAGTCACCCACGAGATGAAATTTGCCCGTGATGTATCCAACAGAGTCTTTTATATGGATGAGGGTGGAATCTACGAGGAGGGAACACCTGAAGAGATATTTGACGCACCAAAGAAGGATAAGACTCGCAGATTCATAAAGCGTCTGAAGCAGCTATCCATCAAGGTTAAATCTCCTGATGATGACTTAGTTGGTGCAGTTTCAGAGATGGAAGAGTTTGGACGCAACAATCTTCTGTCACCGAAGATGATAAGAAATATGGAGCTCTGCTTTGATGAGCTGGTGATACAGAATATTTCTGCTATATCAGACAGAGGTGGAATGCCAATTGATATAACGGCTGACTATTCCGAAACGGATGGCTCAGTGGTGATGGATATAACCTACGGTGGTGATAAGTATGATTTGCTCACCGAAGGAGACGAGCTGTCCATGACAATAATCAAGAAACTGTCCTCAAACATTGACTACAAATATGACGATAAGAATCACATAACTGTAAGCTATACATGATATTAAAAATTATTATCCCCTGTCAGATTAAGTTCCGACAGGGGACTTATATAAAAGGAGAAAGATTTATGATCCAGGATATATTTCCAAGTAAATTAGATAACGCATTTCTTCCGGCAGAAATCGAGGATGATGATTTTCTTTTGATATTTGATTCTGAAGGAAGGATACTAACTCATGAAGATTCCGGAGCGCTTTCCTTTATCAAAGGCTCTGAGGTAAAAGATTCGTGGTTGGTATACTTGTTTTCTGTGGATGACAGGAGATATTTCTTGGCGCTAGACACAACCGGAATCAATAAGGCTGGATACGCATATTATGATTTGAGGGAGATACGTAACATAGCCGTGCAAAAGGATGTGTTTATCGTATTTACTGCATATCATTTGTGGAGATGGTATACTGACAACAAGTTTTGCGGAAGATGTGCAGAGCAGCTTGTTTTTCATGAGAAAGAAAGAGCGTTACGCTGCCCTAAGTGTGGGAATGTTATCTATCCCAGGATCAATCCGGCAGTTATTGTGGGAGTGATAAAAGATGATAGTATGCTGATTACGAAGTATAAACAAGGTTATGCCCATAGCGCACTGATTGCAGGATTTACGGAAATTGGAGAAACCCTGGAAGAGACCGTGCAGCGTGAAGTGATGGAGGAAACAGGTGTCAGAGTAAAAAATGTTCGGTATTACAAATCTCAGCCATGGGGTATGGCGCAGGATATCCTTGTTGGATTCTTCTGCGAGGCAGACGGTGATGATGAGATAAAGATGGATGAGGGTGAACTGAAGTATGCGGCCTGGGTCAAGAAAGAAGATATCGAGCTACAGCCGGATAATTTCAGCCTGACAAACGAAATGATGAAAGTTTTCAAGGAAAATAAGCTTTAATAATGCAATAATCATTGCATTATATACTGTAAAATGCTAATATTTATAAGGGTATTTTTGGTGTTTTATAAAGGATGGTACAATGTCTAAAAGATCTATATTAAAATGTATTTCATTTCTTATTATTTTATTCTTATGCTTGAACCTTTATCAACCTGTAACACATGCAGAGGACTCAGGCTCTGGTGGGGTTAAAAAGCTTTCTATGAAACTCGATTTAAATGGTTTTTCCACTTATCAAGAAAATAATTATGTCTTTGAATTTGGACAGGATACCGGATATGAGAGTGCCAGGGATATATGGATAGCATGTATAAAAAAAGGCTTTACATTTAAACTCGATGCTCCTGTGTCTAATGCTGATGCTTTCCTAATTGGCATTGGGATTACTACCTATTCTGAAGGCAGCTTTTCAATAGGAGAAGAGAAATTTCCAAAGATGAAACTCAATTATAAAGGTGGATCATCTGGCGAGGACTGGACATTTGAGGAGGTTTATCCTGATACCAATTACTATGAGCGCTTTACAAATACGGACTCCCAGGGAAATGTTACTACAGTTGTTATAAATGATATTAATGCTGATTATTATCAGGGAAATAACTTTAAACAGGTTTTCTTAAAAGGTATGAAGGTGGATGGCGGTGCAAAAGTTGAAAGCGATTTTTTAGAGCAAACTGATAATGCTGAATACTATAAGCTTACTGCCACGATAGGTAATGATACCTTTGAATATAAAGCGAGAATTACTACTAATTGCAATCATTCGTCTACTAAAACCTATAAATGTGATCATAAAACTCATGTAGATGATTATATCATTGATTACCTTAAGGAAAACAAGCTGGATCAGAAGGCCTATGCTGATTACTGTGTGGATATTTGCAATGATTGTGGCAAGCCTATGTCAGTTCATCTTATCGATACATCCGGAGAATCAGGTCAGGGCCAAGGAACTGGAGAATCCGGTGAAGGTCAAGAGTCAGGACAATCTGGAGAAGAGGGCGGAACCAATCTGCCGAGTGGCTCCGGAGAAAACCAGGAATCAGGAGAGTCAGGAAAGAATAAAGTAGCTGGAGACCCCGTTGGAAATCAAAAATCAGTAGAATCTGGCGCTGTTCAAACGGTTGTTTCTCAAGATAATAAAGCAGCAGAAGCGGCTGTAACTACCCAGCCGGCAACTCATAATGATGAAATTGTTAGCACACCTTATATAAAGTTTTCAAAAAAGTCTTACAAGATTAAAAAAGGTAAGACCATAAAAATTAAATATAAGTCATCAGATGTTGACTACAAAAAACTTAAAGTTAAAGCATCCAAAAAGGGTTGCATTAGCATTAAAAAGGTTACAAAGTCTTACATTCTGATAAAAGCTAACAAGAAAGCCAGTCTGAATATCACGCTAAAGTATAAAACTAAAAAGGCTAATGCAACTATAAAAATATATTAATAAAAAGGGAGAGTATTATGAAGAGATTATTTAAAAAAGTTTTGGCTATGACTCTTAGTGTAGCCCTGACAGCAAGCGCTGCACCCATAAGCTATGCAGCAGGAGATGGCGGCGATGTAGAACCTACTTATTGGAGTAATTTATATGAAGCTGATAGTTCATACGTAACTCCCGGTAATAATGAATTTGCCAGTGATTCTGAATCTATATATAGCAATGAATATCATGTTAAAAATGCTGAACAGCTTATATCTGCAATGACAGCAGGTTATGAATATACAAAGATTATTCTGGATAATGATATTGATATGTCAGGTGCGGAAGGTCGTATTTGGGAT
>CADBMW010000230.1 GCA_902795855.1 uncultured Lachnospiraceae bacterium | reverse complement strand
CTCTCCGCGCGAGGCGCGTGCTGCCAAAGGCAGCTATCTTCATTGCGCGCCGAGACGCATCCTTAGCGGAGCGTTTTTTGCTTTGTAAGTAACGAAGTTTCCAATAAAGTAAAAAACCGCTCACGATTATCGTGAGCGGTGGATGTGTTTTCTGTTATTTCACTTCCTGATAAAGCTTATCAGTGAATTCCTGTGGATCTCCTTCCAGATACCCTATAGTTTTAAGTTCCTGTGCAAAGTAGAGAACGTCTCCCTTTACATCATGTGTTCCCGCTGTTTCAGGGGTTTCATATTCATAGTCTGCTATAAGTGCTTTAGCCAGATCTTTATCTTCTACTTCTGAATAGTTACCCTTTATGATTATATCAAGCGCTTCATCCGGGTTTTCATTGATCCATTTCTGGGCTTTAAGTACTGCGTTATAAAGCGCTTTTATTTCATCCGGATTTTCGTTGATTACTTTTGTAGATGCATAATAGAAGCAGCAGTACTTTCCGGCAAATGGTTCGTCCTTGCTTATATCAACCAGCACCTTGGCCTTGCCTGATGCTTCTGCAATATCTCCAAGTGGATCCCAGATTGCTGCCACATCAATATCTCCATTGTAAAGTGCTTCAAGCTCGAGGTTTCCGTCTGAGTATGGTAAAAATGTTGCCTCGCCTTTTTCCTGCTTTGCAGATACTCCATTTTCTTCAAGCCATACGCTTGCTACCTGGAATGTGGTTCCGCCGACTTCATCAACACCAATCTTCAGTCCTTTCAGACTCTCCGGATCAGAGGTTACAGCGGGAAGGTCGGAGTCTGCCTTTACTACAAGCTTAATACAGCCATAATGCATTCCTCCGATAACCTTCATGTCTATACCCTGCTCCGCAGATGAAAAGAACTGAAAGTCTCCATTTACAAATGGAACATTTCCATTGTTAAGGCCTATCTTTCGAGTTTCAAAATCTGCCGCAGTAAGGTTCGCATCGATACCTTCTTCTTCAAAGAAACCCTTCTCGTAGGCTATATATATAGGGGCACCGCAGAGTGATCCGTCAAGTGCCGGTATATCTATTTTGCCGAATTTATAATCTGTATTTGCAGAAGTACTTTCTGCTTCTGTTGTCTCCGACTGCTGAGTTGCTCCTCCGGAATTGCCACAGCCTGTGAGGGATGCAACAACTACAGATGCTGCTAAAGCCAGTGTAAATAATCTCTTTTTCATTGTGTTTCTCCTTGATTATATATATTTCTTTACGATAATAAATCACTATCGATATATCGTCTAATCCCGAAAACTTATATACCGCTATAGCTTTGCGCTATATAGCTTTCCGTCTTTCAGCAGATATCGATTATCTGCTTTACCTGCCAGCTCTTCATCGTGAGTCACAACTATAACTGTGATTCCGGAGTCTGTAAGGTCTTTAAAAATATTTCCTATAATTTCTCTATTCTGCTTATCCAGATCATTTGTGGGTTCATCTGCCAAAACAATCTTTGGATGTGAATAAATGGTTCGCGCCACAACAAGTCTTCTAAGCTCTCCACCGGAAATGTTCTCCGGATATTCATCCTTCAATTCGGCCAGACCAAGCTGCTCTATTATTTCTGATAGTTTCTGCTCTGAATCTTCCTGCTGTTCATCGTCGAATACATCCACCAGACGGATATTCTCCGAAACCGTAAGCTCGGGAATAACTTCCTGGAGCTGAGGCATATAAACTATGTCATGTCTCCTGAGCTTTGCTCTATCATTTGATCCAAGGGAACTGATTTCAGATTCGATGGATTCATAGGAGTAAATTATACTGCCTTCATCCGCATCTATCAGTCCGGCAATCACTCCAAGAAATGTTGACTTTCCGCTTCCGGATTCGCCTTCTATAACATTAAAGGTTCCCTTTTCGACACTCAGATCTATACCATCCAGAACATTTAACTTTTCCTTCCGACGTGTATAGGTTTTCTTTATTTCTTTGATTTCAAGAACACTCATCTATCCAAGCCTCCTGACTGCAAATCTTCCGCTAAGGGGTCCTGCAAGAATTCCTATAACTGCAGCTACAAAAAACAGGCCAGTCAGTGTGCCCGGCGACGGAATCAGAAATGGAATGCTTACTGACGAAAGAATAAGTGTCTTAAACGGAAACAAAACTACTGACACCAGACCAACACCAACAAGACTTCCTACAACACTGACTATCAGTGTTTCTTTTATGATCAGCTTTCTAATCTGAGAATCTGTCGCTCCCAGCATTTTCATCAGATTATATCTGTCTTTTCTTTCATTTATTGAAAGGGCAAATGTTATCTCCAAAATTATCACAGTCAGGACAAACAGCATAATAAGCAACAAGTAAAGAAGTACTTTAAAGCCGCCCAGTCCTGATTCGATTGAATTTGTCATACTTCTGGTTTCGATAACCTGAAATCCGTCGAACCTTGATCTGATATCATGCTTTACCTGAGAAGGTTCAAATCCATCCTTAACACGGATCATTATTGAAGATATTCCTCTATCGGGATTGATGTTATCCGGAAAGGTAAAGCCTTTGTTTTTGGCACCATCAAATAAAATCTGAATTGTATTCATATTTGCAAATACAGCCTGATCAAGTCCTGTCCCTGTTTCTTCCAGCTGTGCCGATACCTTGAAATATTTTTCAAAAAATCTAAGCTCACCGCTTTCAGGAATGTCGATATCACTTCCCACTATTATCTGATTATCATTCAGAAGTCCCGAGCTGCCGCCATACAGTTTTCCAATCCAGGGATTTATAGTAAAATCAGTCGACTCGTCAATTCCTATAAACTGAACCGGGATGTCACAGCAGCCCTGGTTGGATGAGGTAAGATAAAACTGTGCTGAGATTCTATCTATTCCTTCGATGTCAGCCTTACTCAGTTCTTCCAGAGCCTCCCTTTCAAGATAGAAATAACTGGGCTCGCCCTTTATCAGAATTCCTTCTGCGCTCCCCTCATAACCAAGAGGTACTACCATAAGATCTGCTCCCATTCTTTCACCCAGACACCTGATTCCATTTTTCAGACTGAGAAGAATGAGTCCACCGGTCAGAAGGCTAAATGTTAGTACGCCTATTATGACAACGGTTCCCGCAAATCTTATCTTTTTTCTTTTTATAAACGAATATATAACCTTAAGGTCTCTGGAGTTATTCATCTCTATTACGCCTCAGAAGCTACCTTTTCTAATGTTTTTGTTTCATTAGCTGTATTAGCTAAAGTGCTATAAACAAGTGATATAACACCTGTCAGTCCAACAACCACACCGATTAAAATCAGTGCCGGTCTGGTTACCATGTGGCAATGCATGTGAACACTTTCACAAACACCAACGATAAATGTTGGAATTCCGATTGCAACTACTCCCAGAATTATTCTTACAAAATCAAGAAATGTATCAATCTTAGAGTCACTACTATTTTCAGCTTTAGCGCTAGCAATTAATGAAATGATACTAATCAGCACAAGTGCAATACCTGTGATGAGAGATGCTACCGGGATACCGTGACAAGCCGGTCCAGCTGCCATGGAGCCCATTTCCATATCACCCATTTCTGATCCCATTTTCATGTTTTCTCCACATACATGAAGAAATGTGTATGGTCCAATTGCAAGAACTAATCCTGCTGCAATTCCTAAAATGTTTTTAACTTTTTTCATTTTTTTATATCCTCTTTTCATAATTTTTAAATTGTATATTCAGGTTGTGGAAGTTCGGTTGCAAGATGGAACTTCTCCAAAAGCTTCTTTCTTAGCTCTATATAATCAGGGCCATTTCTATAGCGGGGATGACGCATGTTAACATCGATAACCTCGCTAATCCGGCCCGGCCTTGGAGTCATGATAACTATCCGGTCTGAAAGGTACAGTGCTTCGTCTATATCATGAGTTACAAGTATCATGGTTGCGCCTGTTTCCTTTCTGATTTCAAGAATCTTGTCCTGAAGATCAGCTCTTGTGAAGTTATCAAGCGCTCCCATGGGTTCGTCCAGAAGAAGTACCTCCGGATCATTTATAAGTGACCGGGCAATTGCAACTCTCTGTGCCATTCCACCACTTATCTGATGGGGATAAACCTTTTCGAACCCTTTAAGTCCTACCATTTCGATATACTCAGGAATTCTATCTTTGTTTTCCTTATAAACATGTCTTGCCTTAAGTCCGGCTGCAATGTTCTGCTCAACTGTCAGCCACTCAAAGAGTCCGCCCTGCTGGAATACATATCCTCTTTTAGGATCTGCTCCCTTTATCTCTTTTCCATTTAATCTTAAAGCCCCACTCTGTGGTTTATCGAGGCCTGCTATAAGTCTCAGAAGTGTGGTTTTTCCACAGCCCGAGGCACCTATTATAGAGATAAACTCTCCTTTTTTTACTTCAAGATTTACATCCGAAAGAGCCAGGGTTTCTGTCTCTGCATCCTTGTAGATTCTATTTACATCCTTTATTTCAAGGATAATATCTTCACTCATCTAACCACTCCTTTCTGCCAGCGAAGCATATGCTTTTGCAAAAGCTCTATAAGATTGGTTATGATACTGAAAAGAATGGCCATAACTATGATTGCCGCGAAGACTTTATAGTACGCACTCCACACCTTTGAAGCATTTATATAATATCCAAGTCCACCTGGCTGTCCCATCATTTCTGCCATAACAAGAGTGGTAAAGGCATATCCATTTGCGGTTGTTATTCCGGTGAAAATCTGAGGAGTCGCATGCGGGAGGGCCACATGAAATACGAGATACCATTCACTTCCACCAAGAGTTCTTCCGGCCTCAAACTGAGTTTTCGGTGTGCTTTCAACTCCTGCTGCAGTAAGTGTTGCAACCAGAATCCATACAGCTACTGCTATAAGAAATACTGCTGCTGAAAATGGAGTAGGCAGGAGGGTAAGGGCAAATGGCATCCATGCCACTGCAGGTATTACGCCTAAAACCTTCATTATCGGGCTAACCCAGTAGCTTACCTTAGGAAACCATCCCACCAGAACACCTGTGATAATTCCGACTAATGTACCACTTAGAAATCCCACAAGATAAAGTCTCAGAGAATAAAGAGTGTTCTGAAGAACAAAATCTCCTTCGGCTACAAAGGCTTCCATTATTCCGGCAGGTCCCGGAAAGAATGGCTGTGCAAGCACCTGGTATTTTGTACCAAGCACATCCCAGAGAAGAAGCAGAAGTCCCATAACAAATCTGAAAAGGGCTGCTTTTTGATACTTTTTCCTGCGTTCTTTGGAACGGGCATCTATGATTCCTATGACAACATAGATGATAATAACCGCTACCAGAACTAATCTGTATGCCTGGTTACTATTTATCTCTGTACCAAAAACCTGATGAGGTTCAAATGTTACTCCCTCTGCTTTCTGAGGTATAAGAATATTTAGTATTGCCGCAATGGCAAATCCCGAAATGGTTAAAATAATTGATAGTATATGCTTTGTCTTAACGTTCATTTTTATAAACCTGCAGCTGCGAATGCCTGTTCAAGGTCCTCGATCAGATCCTGTGCATCCTCAAGTCCGAGTGATAGTCTGATAGTTTCTTCATGTATATCTGCTGCATCCTGAAGCTGTGGATTTAGCTCTGTGTGTGTTGTAGTTGAAGGATTTATGATCAGAGACTTGGCATCTCCAATATTTGCCTGGAAACCCCAGACCTTAACAGCCTCAAGAAACTTAATTCTTTCTTCAACGCCTCCCTTAAGTCCGAAGGAAAGAACTCCTCCCGCTCCCTTAGGAAAATATTTTTCTGCAAGTGCTTTATACTTATTTCCTTTTGCTGATGGATGCTTAACCCAGAGAACTTCCTTTCCAATTCTTGTCTCAAGAAACTTCACAATCTTTTCTGCATTATCAACCTGCTTCTGTATTCTCTCAGAAAGAGTCTCAAGTCCAAGCAGTACAAGGTAGCCGCTGAATGGGGCAAGCGCAGCTCCAAGATAGTTCAGATGGATACTTCTGATTCTTCCTGTAAATGGTCCATCCGGGAATACGTCAAAATAGTTTCTTGGTTCCCCCTGCTGACTTCTTAGGAAGTATGGTGTGTCTCTAAACTGTGGAAACTTATCACTGTTAAAATCAAAGCTGTTGTTCTCGATAATCACGCCGGCGATAACATTTCCATGACCAGACAATCCCTTGGTTGCAGAATAGATTACAACATCTGCACCAAATTCAAATGGATTCAGCAGGTAAGGTGTTGCAAGTGTGTTATCTACGATAAGGGGAATTCCTGCTTTATGAGCAATCTCTGCGATTGCTTCGATATCGAGAATTGTGGCATTGGGGTTAGTAAGACTTTCTATGTATATAACCTTTGTGTCAGGCTTGATTGCCTTTTCAAAGGTTGAAGGATCATCAGGGTCATCCACGATATCAAACTCAACATTACTCTCACGGAATACCTGAGTGAGACTATCCAGGGCACCTCCATACAAACGCGGGGTTGTAAGAATTCTGCCGCTTCCGGCTGTAATATTCAGAAGTGAATAGGTGACTGCAGCCATACCTGACGCCAATGAAACTGCTGCTGTTGCATCATGAAGCTCGATTAGACGTCCCTCCAGAACATCTGTAGTTGGATTGGAAAGTCTGGAATAAAGAGCATCCCAGCTATCGAATGAAAACATATCATCAGATCTTGCAACAGT
This sequence comes from uncultured Lachnospiraceae bacterium, assembly GCA_902795855.1. Classification (GTDB taxonomy): domain Bacteria; phylum Bacillota; class Clostridia; order Lachnospirales; family Lachnospiraceae; genus Eubacterium_Q. The sequence goes on along the minus strand of CADBMW010000230.1, from coordinate 3,732 downwards.
ACCAAGTTCAAATGCAGCAGTTGCATAAATCGGAACTGAAACTGCGTAATTATGATCAGCAGGGTTGTAACCCGCATGTAATTTCTTTGTATCAAAACGTGCCATAGTATATCTCCTATTTAAATTAGTTAAACAACGATTTCATCAACATAGTTGATTGCGTCATCAAGTCTCTCAAATACCTCATCAATTTCTTCTTTTGTGATAATAAGCGGAGGCGCCACTAAGATATGTGATCCACCACCAAAGGTAAGTATCCCCTTTTCCTCTCTAAGATATGCAAGGAATGTGTTAAGGAATGGCTTTCCATCCTTTGTCTCCTCGATTATCTCTCTTGTTTCCTTACTGTATGAGAACTCGATTGCTCCGAAAAGTCCGATGGATCTTACATCACCAACTGATTTATGCTTTTCCTTAAGTTCTGCAAGCTTTTCCCTGAGGTATGGCTCAAGCTCCAGGACATGCTCTCTTACGCCAAGTCTCTTGTACTCATTTATACATCCGATAGCTGCTGCTATTCCCACCGGATGTGCATTGTATGTAAGGCCTGCCGTAAATGGATTCTCATCATAATAATCCGAGATTTCCTTGCTTATGATGACACCACCAAGAGGTGCATATGAACTGTTTACGCCCTTAGCAAATGTTATGATATCCGGTTCAACTTCTTCTCTCTCAATTGCGAACCACTCACCACTTCTCAGGAAACCGGCCATTACTTCATCGGCAACGAAAAGTATTCCATACTTCTTTGTTATCTCTCTGACACCCTTAAGATATCCCTTTGGATACTGGTAAACTCCGTTACTTCCAGGTACTGATTCAATGAAGAGTGCCGCTATTTTTTCAGGTCCTTCCTGAATGATCTGATACTCAAGTCTGTTAAGGAAATGCTTTGTTGCCTCTTCCTCTGTTGCAAACTTTATGTCATATCCGTAAAGGTGAGGTGCCTCGAATTTTATAAAGCCCGGAATAGTCGGAAAAAGTGATGCCCTGTCCGGCTCACCTGTCAGACATGATGCTCCATATGTTCCACCATGATATGATTCATACTTTGAAAAAATCTTATCTCTTCCTGTATATGCCTTTGCAAATCTGATAGCGAATTCATTTGCATCAGAACCACCGAGAGTGAACAGAACCTTTCCTGCATTTTTTGGTGCAAGCTCTTCGATGATGATTTCGCCAAGCTCACCTCTTCTGTCAAATGCATGCTTAGGGGCAACATATGAAAGCCTTTCAACCTGCTCCTGAACAGCCTTGATAACCGCTTTATTATTATGACCAATATTTACATTTACCAGCTGAGAACCGAGATCGATATATTCCTTACCCTCATCGTCCCAGACTCTGATGCCATCAGCCTTTTCAATGTAAAATGGCTTATACTCCTTCTGTGTATATCCTGTAAATGAAAACAATGTGTATTTCTTTGCTTTCTCTAATGCTTCTTTGCTCACCTTTGTCGCTCCTCCGTTTTTCTTCGTTTTTTTCACGAGGTTATGTTATCAAAAACTAAAGGTTCTGTCTTATCCTAAGAATCTATCCTGAGCTATAGGCACAGACTATAGCAAAAAAATAGAGTCAAAGGAGAAATATACCGTCCTTTGACTCATTTTTGTTTGCTTTAAATTGTATTCAGTTTTTCAGCCTCGGTTTCTACCCAGGCGGGTCTGAAGCCACAGTTGAGTGCGATATTCTGGGATTGTTCGTTTGCAGCTGCAGTACCATAAAATGGAACATCCCCCATTTCTATGATCTTGTTTGTTAACAGACTCACAAGGTAGGAACCTATGCCTTTCGATCGATACTCCGGAAGTACATCGATTCCAATCTGCTGCCAATGTGGTCCGTCCTCGGAGCATCCCGCCATTCCCATGATGGCATCACCATCAACTGCGATGCAGACTATCCTGTCGGGTCGCACGGGACAGGACTCCGGAAATGCTATGGCATTTGGAAATCGTTTATCTCCATAGAAGCTGTTTATTTCGCTATCATAGAGCCATTTCACCTGAAAATCTTTTTCAAGGATAACTCTTTTTGACGGCAGAAACATGTGATGTGTCGGGTTCATTCGATAACCATATTTTTGAAGCTCAACGCTAAGCTTTGTAAGATTATCAAATTCAAATAACCTGTGGCCTTCCACGTCTTTCACAAATGCATGGAGAAAATCATGAAGGCATTCATCTGCCATGATGACTGTATTTCTTCCCAGGGTAGCCATCTGTAAAAATGGCTTCCCCGGGCTGTAGCTTCTTCTGCCATCATTCAGTTTTGATGTGGTTATAACATTTTCCTTCGTCTTAAAATCTTCAGGTGAACAGTTTAGATCAATGGATAACTGCTTAAGCAGCCTGTCATAATATTCGGATGTCATAGTTTATTCCTCTAGTCTCCTAAAATAGAACTGAATAGTTCCTATATAAGCGCAAAAAGGTGCAACCATTGTCGCAAAATGACTTTGGTTACACCTTTAATTATTTTATATTTTATCTAATCTTTGCATACGCATTAACTCTTCCTTCAGCCCATATAATATCTCGTTTAAACAAGTGTTATTGTACCATACATAAGAATTACTGTAAACTTTACAAAATAAGGTTATTTCACCATATTCGCCTGCTGCTTATTATTCATCATTTCGGCTTTTTTATTTACCCAGTTTGGTTTAATCTTCAGCTTATCTATCAGGGCTTTGGTACTTCTTTCTCCGAGAACATCCTTTTTCTTTTTATTCTCATTCAGCATCTTTGCCAGTGCGTTTTCACAAGCTTCCATAGAATTGAGTTCTCCGGTTTTTGCCTGGCTGAGAACCTCCTCCCGGAATTTCTCCTTGAAGTCCTTGCTGAGTTGATTATTGACAAAGTCTTCTCTCTGATAACTACTGTCTGTGGAATCAAGTGCATTGTTATATTTACTTATTTTTCCACCTTTTTCCATTCCCACAGTCATATCAACTACATTTACCATAAGAATCTTATAGGCCTCATTCATTACTGATGTTTCAAGATTCTTATCATTAGGAGCCTTTGAATATGCAGCGACAGTTCTTTTTACCTTTTCAGCATGCTGAGCATGGAAGAAATCGCGATAACGAAAGTTAACAGGATTCGGATTCTTACCCATAGGAAATTCAACCTTAAATATAGAACTGTTCTTCTTGAACTCTTCAGGTTTTTGCGTATACTGTCTGAATGCACTTTCTACAAGATGTCTCCTTGTATAATCATCCTGATTAAGATTTGTTATATCAGAGATTTTATCTACATACTTAGCCATCTTAGCCAGAGTCTCATCTGATATCCTGGTATTTTCTCCCGGTTTTTCATTACCTGCATGTACGGAGAAATCAGAAACAATGGATCTATACAGAGGATCTCTGCTGGCTTGGTAAAGACCATCACTTGTAAGAGCTTCCACAACCTGAGCGGCAAGACTGTCCTGCTCCTGCTTCTTTTCAGGTTTCTTCTCTGATTTCTTCTCTTGTTTCTTTTCTTGTTTAACAGGAGCCTTTTTCTCTTCGTTTATCTTGTTGGGATTTGGTTTTGGCTCAGCCTTTTTCTCGACCTTCTTCTCTTCCTTCTTAGGCTCTTTCTTGTCTTCCTTTATCTCATTTTTGTTCTCTTCTTTCACATCTTCCTTTTTCTTGTCTGCCTGCTTCTTTGCATCGTCCAGCACAGCATTCTTGTCGACCTTCTGCTCTTCCTTCTTAGGTTCTTCCTTCTT
>CADBMW010000229.1 GCA_902795855.1 uncultured Lachnospiraceae bacterium | reverse complement strand
GGTGTGGGGAGTTTAAATTAAGAAAAAGTTGGTTTATATATGGACGAAAGAAAGAAAACGATTATCCTGGGAATAGAAACCTCCTGCGACGAAACTGCTGCTGCAGTTGTGGCAGACGGAAGGGAAGTAATCTCAAATGTGATATATACACAGATTCCAACACACACTCTCTATGGAGGTGTGGTACCGGAGATAGCTTCCAGGGAGCATGTTTTGAAAATAAACCAGGTCATTAAGAAGGCACTTGAAGATGCAAAGATGACATGGGATGATATCGACGCTGTAGCTGTAACCTACGGGCCGGGGCTTGTGGGACCACTGCTTATCGGTGTGAGTACTGCGAAGGCTCTGGCCTATGCAAAGGGGATTCCTCTTGTTGGGGTTAACCACATAGAGGGACATATCTCTGCAAACTACCTGGTAGACAGTGAGTCAATAGGGACGGTTCTTTCTGACTCACCCTCCGAGCAGGTCAGTGAGGAACCATCTCAGTTTGAACCATATATGTGTCTGGTTGCGTCGGGGGGACATTCCCATATAGTACGGGTGGACGATTATACTAAGTATACGATAATAGGTAGAACCCATGATGATGCAGCGGGGGAAGCTTTTGATAAGGTGGCCAGGGCTTTGGGACTGGGATATCCCGGCGGACCGAAGGTGGATAAGCTGGCTCGTGAAGGTAATCCCGGGGCCATATCATTTCCGAGGGCTACGGTAGGGGATTCGCCTTATGATTTCTCCTTCAGCGGTATCAAGTCGGCGGTGCTGAATTATCTGAATGGTGCTGAAATGAAGGGTCAGGAGGTAAATAAAGCTGACGTTGCGGCTTCCTTCCAGCAGGCTGTGGTTGATGTTTTATGCGACCATACAATTAAGGCGGCCATTGATAACAATGTTAAATCGGTGGCGTTGGCCGGCGGTGTTGCGGCTAATTCACTTCTTAGAGATACCATGAAGGAAAGGGCTGAAGCATCGGGACTTACCTTCAGATGTCCGAAGCTGATATACTGCACCGACAATGGTGCCATGATTGCAGCTGCCGGTTATCACGAATTTGTTGAGGGACGAAGGGCAGATTTATATCTAAATGCTATTCCGAACCTGAAGATCGGAATGTAAAGTATTTGTAGCTTATCGGAAGGAAAGTTGGGGTGTGATATGGTAAGTGCTATAATCCTTGCGGCCGGAAAAGGCAGCCGCATGAAATCAGATAAAGCAAAGCAGTTTATGGATATAAATGATAAACCGCTTCTTTATTATAGTCTGAAGATTTTTGATGCCAGTGTGGTTGATGAGATAATCCTGGTTACAGGCCGGGACGATATAAACTATGTGAAGCAGGAAATCGTGGATAAGTATGGTTTTCAAAAAGTGAAGCGGGTGGTGCCCGGAGGTAAGGAAAGATTTGAGTCTGTAATGAAGGGACTTAAGGCTGTGGACCGCAGAAATAAGATAGTGATGATCCACGATTCTGCCAGACCATGCGTTACAAACAGGATGATTTTAGATAGCATTTCCGGAGCCAGAAGGTATAAGGCCTGCACAGTGGCTATGCCGGTTAAGGATACCATAAAGATTGTAGACGAAAATGAATTCGGAGTGGAGACTCCGGACAGAAGCAGAGTATATCAGATTCAGACGCCTCAGACCTTTGAGAAGAGTCTTTTGGAAGAGGCGTATTCGAGACTTAAGATCAGCGGTGACCGGGATGTGACGGATGATACCATGATCGTGGAAAGATATATGGATGTTCCATCGAAGATGATCGAGGGCAGCTATGAGAATATCAAGGTAACAACTCCTGAGGATATAAAAATAGCTCAGCTTTATCTTTCTTAATTCCCATTTGGAGGAGTTCATAAGCATAATATGAATACATGGCATAATAAAAAACTTCAAAGGAAAAGAGTGACGGCTGCATTTCTGATTATGATGCTCCTGCTCAGTCTTACAGGCTGCACGGACACTTCCCGGTATAAGCTGGGACGAGGCCTGTACTGGCTGAATAACAGGCAGAAGGCGGCCGTTTATTATGACCCAAATGGAATCGACCTGAACAGCGCAGGAGATCCTATAGAATATGCCAGTGAGGAAAATGCTGAATTTGAAGCCTATCTTGATGAATGCTTTAAGGATGTGGTGACCTCTGACAGCCTGGCTTATCACAATAATGTATATGATGGCAGTGTTTATGGGATTACGCCTCCGGAGGCAACTCTGGGAGATTCTTCTTATGCTGAAGCGGATGTAGAGAAGGAAAAGGAGGAATATGAAGAATCCTGTAAAAGGCTGCTCAGCTTTGAGAATAAGCCTCTTACAAAGGAGGAAAGATTTATCTATGAATGTATGGTGAAAGAAGCAGAGGTTGGAAGGCATCTCTTTGATAACATTTATCTTCTGGAACCTTTTTCTCCCATGAGGGGAATCCAGGCGGATATGCCATCTTCTTTTATAAATTTCAGACTTGAAAATAAATCGGATATCGAGCTTTATATTGAGCTGCTGAATCAGTGGAAGGATTACTTTGATGTGGCTCTTGAATTTGAATATGTAAAATCTGACGCAGGATATTTCATGTCAGACAAGGTTGCTGATGTAGTAATAGAGCAGTGCGATGAATTCATCCAGGAAAAAGAAAATCATTTCCTGATACAGACATTTGATGAAACCATAGATGGTTTCGATTTCCTTACAGAAGAAGAGAAGCAGTCCTATAAGGAGCAGAACCGGGATGCAATATTTAATTCTGCAATTCCGGCTTTTGAGGATGTGAAGAAAACCATTTCAGAGCTGAAGGGAACCGGTAAAAATGAAAATGGCATTTGCTATTTCAAGGGTGGTAAAGAGCATTATGAGTCCTACTGCTTTCCGAAATATACCGGGTCTTCGAAGTCTGTAGGGGAAGAGATTACCATAATGGATAACCGTGAGATTGATGAGGTTATGGATATACAGATTATGGCCGAGCTTTCGCGGGACGCTGTTATGTATTATTCGGATAATTATTCCAATCTATATGATGAATATGACAAGATGGATCCCACTGAACTGATAGATGGCATTTATGAGAAGTGCAAGGGTGATTATCCTGAGATAGAAAGTATCCCTTATTCAGTTCATTACATGAGCAAGCCACTTGAAAAGATCGAGGATACTACCCTGGCATATTACATGGCGCCGCCGCTGGGTGACCTGGAAAATAATCTTATCTATATAAATGGCGCTCATCCCAGTGGAATGTGGCTGACGCTTGCCCATGAGGGTATTCCCGGCCATATGTTCCAGAATGCATATTACCTTTCCACGGATCCGGAGCCTTACAGAGCTATACTGACTAATCTTGGCTATATGGAGGGCTGGGCTGTATATTCAAGCTACAGCTCTTTATATAAATGTGATTTTGGCGGAAGTGAGTACGCCCAGGACGTGGCAAAGCTTTCAATTCTTAATACGGACCTGGCATATCTTACCTACGGAAGAATAGACCTGGGAGTTAACTACGAGGGCTGGACCCTGGAAGATGTGGAAAACTATCTGGTTAAGAGTGGAAGATCCAAGGACATGGCTGAAGATCTGATGACCATTGTGGTGGGTGATCCGGGAGTTTATCTCAGCTATTCCGTGGCATATTACGAGATGGAAGAGATGAGAAAGTATGCTGAGACAGAATTGGGAGACAAATTCGTAACCCAGGAATTTAACAAGACTGTCCTTGACGCAGGTCCATGTTATTATATCAATCTTAAAAAGAAGATAGATGAATATATAAGGGACAATAAATAAAACCTTATTTTTTAAACAAAACCGTGTAATAGTCACTTGACTTATTTTCTGTGAAAACTTATACTAAAGGGCGTTGGTGTTAGTGATTCTTAACCTCACCAACGCCTTATTTCATAAATAATTGCATTTTGGGAGAAGAGATGAAGTGGTAACCCAAAATACAAAGAACATATTAAGGAGGAAATTTAAATGGCAAACGTTGATTTAACAAAGTATGGCATCACCGGTACAACTGAAATTATCCACAACCCTTCATTCGAGGATCTCTATAAATATGAGATGGATCCTTCACTTGAAGGATATGACAAGGGTGTTGAGACAGAGCTTAGCGCTGTAAATGTTATGACAGGTATCTATACAGGACGTTCTCCTAAGGATAAGTACATCGTTATGGATGAGAATTCAAAGGATACTGTATGGTGGACAACAGAGGGTTATCCAAATGATAACCATCCT
>CADBMW010000228.1 GCA_902795855.1 uncultured Lachnospiraceae bacterium | reverse complement strand
GCTTTACAGTATCTCCTACTGTATAATTTATTGAGTCAGGTCCTGAAGTAGCAGGAGTCTTTTTTACAGACGCTTTAAAGGTATTCATTACCTTTGGCTTAGGGAAAGAGAAATCAGATTCCTTAACCCTGTTTACCTTTACACCACTTCTTTCCAGATACTCCTTAGGAATCTCAGCAATAAATCTGGATTCAGCAGGAAATGTTCTGTTTCCGTTTATCATCCTTGTGGTAGCACTGCTGAGATAAAGCTCTTCCTTCGCTCTTGTAATTCCTACATAGCAGAGTCTTCTTTCCTCTTCCAGCTCATCAGGATCCCCTGAATCCATCGAAAGGCCACTTGGAAACAGTCTCTCTTCCATACCCACTATGAAAACAACAGGAAACTCAAGTCCCTTGGCACTATGAAGCGTCATGAGGGTAACCTTATTATCTTCATCCTCATCCTCATCTGTATCTGCCACAAGGGATATTTCCTCCAGAAGCTCCATAAGAGATGGTTCTTCTGCATTTTCCATATAAGATGCTATCTTATTTTTCAGCTCTTCTATATTTTCTATACGAGCCTTGGCTTCATCTGTACCTTCATTCTGAAGTGCCAGTTTATAACCGGTTTTTTCAAGGATATCATCAAACAGCTCTGTCAGATTTCCCGACTCAGCTGTCTTTCTGAATTCCTCCATCATTTCAATAAATCCGGAAATCTTTTCTGCAGCTCTGCCAAGAGTCTCAATGTAGTCTTTATCAAGTCCCAGATTATACATACTTCTTCCTGTTTCCACAGAAAGATCCCTAAGTTTATTTATAGTAGTCTGGCCTATACCTCTTTTAGGTACATTAATGATACGGCTGAAGGATACATCGTCATCCCTGTTTGAAAGCACCTTAAGATATGCCACAAGATCACGGATTTCCTTCCTGTTATAGAATCCGGTTCCACCATATAGTCTGTATGGGATATTGGCATATATCAGTTTTTCCTCCAACGCTCTTGACTGGGCATTGGTTCTGTAAAGGATTGCTATATCAGAAAGACTGTAGCCTTCCAGGGTTTTGTCAAGTATTATGTTAACCGCCCCATGAGCCTCTTCATATTCAGTTTCATATACTATATATCTGATACGTTTTCCGTCACCATTCTCAGTCCAGAGCTTTTTAGCCTTACGGCCTATGTTATTTGCAACAACCGCATTTGCAGCATTCAGAATATTAGAAGTGGATCTGTAATTCTGTTCCAGTTTAACCACAGTAGCATCCTGATATATATTTTCAAAATCCAGAATATTATGGATATTCGCTCCTCTGAATTTATAGATTGACTGATCATCATCACCTACTACACAGAGGTTTCTGTATTTAGCAGCCAGATATTTGATAAGGAGGAACTGGGAATGATTTGTATCCTGGTATTCGTCAACCATTATATATTTAAACCGGTTCTGATACATTTCCAGAACTTCTTTATCTTTTCCGAAAAGCTCCAAAGTTTTAAATATCAGATCATCAAAATCCAGAGCATTATTCTGCTTCATTCTTTTCTGATATTCTCGATAGATCATAGCCATACGGGAGTTTCGATAATCAGAATATGTGGCATTTTCATATTCTTCCGGCGAGAGAAATTCCTCCTTAGCCTTGGAAATAGCACTCATACATGCTCTTTCCGGAAACTGTTTGGAATCAATATTCAGGGTTTTCAAAACTTCTTTGATCACCACCTTCTGATCATCAGTATCATAAATGGTGAAGTTATTATTTCCGCCTATTCGGTCGTAAAACCTTCTTAATATTCTGACGCACATGGAGTGAAATGTACTAACCCATATGCTGTCAGCATCCGGCCCTACCTCGGCCTCAACTCTTTCACGCATCTCATTTGCAGCCTTATTTGTAAATGTAATGGCAAGTATATTGTAAGGATTTACTCCCATCTCATTTATCAGATATGAGATTCTGTGAACTATAACTCTTGTTTTTCCACTTCCTGCTCCTGCAAGAATAAGAAGAGGCCCCTCGGTACACGAGCAGGCCTCCCACTGTTTATCATTTAACATGAATTACTCCGCAGAAGTCATTCCCATTTTTGCTTTAAGAGCTGCAAGCTCATCCTGAACGGCTGCATCAGGAGCAGTATCATATTTGGCAGTAAGATTATTTACCTCATTTGAAGCTGTAGTTGCATTAAGCTCTGCCTCAGCCTGAGCAACGTCAAGCATAGCATCAGCTTTATCTTCCATTCTCTGGAATGCAGCAAAGCTGGACTCTGAATTAACCTTAGAGGTCATCTTATTTATATCCTGCTGTGCCTTAGCAAGCCTAATCTTAGCCTTGATGGAATCCTTTCTTGATTCCAGATCAGCTATATCTGTAACCAGCTTGTCATGCATCTGACGCATCTTCATAGCATTGGCTGCGGATACATCATATACCTGCTGAAGAGTTGCCTGCTTAGCAACCAGCTTTGATTTCTCTGAAAGGAAACGTGTAGCATCAGCATCATTTCCAGCTACAACAGCCTTCTCAGCATATTGCTGCATACGAGCTATCTCTGCATTACACTCATCGAGGTTACGTTTAGCCTTTGCTTCATCAGCCATAACCTCAGCTGTTTCTTCCTTAACCTTAGCAAGATCATTGTTAAGATTTCTAAGTGTCTGATCTATCATCTTCTCAGGATCTTCTGCCTTATCCAGAAGAGCATTGATGTTGGATGACATGATATCTTTAAATCTTGATAAAATACCCAATTTACTATCCTCCCTGTAATATAATTTTTAACTACATGACCAATTATACTAAAAAACCATAAGTTATTCAATGAACATTTTGAGATGAGTCTGAAGGACCTCCTCTATTTTTCCGGCATCTCCCGAGTATAAAACCAGCTTCAGCATTTCGTCATTTTTCAGATCATCCGGCTTATTCAGGAAAAGGATTCCGGCATAAGGATCTATGGCATCATCCTTCTTATTTCTTCCAGCTCCCAGCATAAGGGAAGCTCTTCCAACAAGTTCAGCAGAAAGCTGATCAATATCTTTACTAAGCTCTATTTCTTTCTTAAAGAGCCTGCCCGATGAAAGAAGCTCTTCATAATGCTTTTCACGTTCAGGACTGATAAATGTTTCCAGATTACCTCCCCGTATTTCAACAAATCTCTTAAATACATCAAAGGCACTCCCGTCCTCTATAACACCCCGGATCATCTGTTTCAGAGTTTCCTCATCCTCTCCGGCATATTTATCTGAAAGCTTATACATTTCAATACATAATTCATTAATGACTTTTTCCAGTCCCTTTTCAATTTTTTTATCTGTCAGATAATCTATAGCCTCTTCTATTTCAAGTCTGTTTCCTATAGCATATCCCAGGGGTTGATTCATATCACTGAGTACAGCTGACATTTTTCTGCCGGCATTTCGTCCGATATTACACATGATATCGGCCAGCTTTTTAGCATTGTCATAATCCTTCATAAAGGCGCCATTACCATACTTAACATCCAGTACGATACAATTTGTACCGAGAGCCAGCTTTTTGGACATGATACTGGACGCAATAAGGGGTATACTGTCTACGGTACCCGTTACATCCCTGAGAGCATAAAGAATCTTATCTGCAGGTGCCAGGCTGATGGTCTGGGCTGCAGCCACAAATCCCACATCCTTTATAAGCTTTATAAACTCATCATTTGAAACCTCGGTATTAAAGCCGGGAATGGATTCCAGTTTATCTATGGTTCCTCCGGTTATTCCAAGCCCACGTCCACTCATCTTTGCTACAGGAACCCCAAGAGCCGCAAGAATAGGTCCCAGAATTATAGTAGTTTTATCACCTATACCACCGGTGGAATGTTTATCAACGACCGGTCTTCCAACAGAAGAAAGATCCAGCATATCACCACTCTCAGCCATAGCCAGTGTAAGCTCTGTGGTCTCATCATCATCCAGACCATTTATACACACCGCCATCAAAAGCGCTGAAGTCTGATAGTCGGGAATGATTCCCTTTGTAACCCCATTTACAATAAATCTAATATCTTCCCGGGAAAGTTTTTCCCTTCTTTTTACCTTTTCAATAATATCAATAATATTCATACTACACCCCCTTACAGATTATAATGCTTCGTTCAGTTCCTCAGTGCCCTCCAGAACAAATCTGCCTTCCAGTATTATATCCTTCTCAGTTCCATCCTCCATTACTACATAAAGCCTTCCCAGTTCGTTATAAGGGATTGTAATATCTGTATGGCAGTTAAAATATGCCTTATCAGGTTCAGTATCCCTAAGAATAGAGAAATCATTTTCCCGGCTGATTATCTCCTTGCCATCCGGATTAAATACCGCATGATCCTCTGCATGACTGTAACAGGTATCTCCCAAAGCAAAATGAGGTCCTGTCTTCTCAACTATAAGAATCGGAAGCTTCTCCAGAATGTTAAATCTTTCAGCCATACTATAAGCATAAGTATTTGTACCAATGGCAAATTCGCCTATGGGAAGAGTTTCATGATTAAAGAGAATATTTTCTTTGATGTATCTTTTACCTGCTTCCTCACCATCCTCATGGTGACAGCTGTAGGATGTTACCACTCCATCTTCAAAGGAAAAAGTAAGATTCTTAAAGCTGAAGCCATTTAAAAATGAACTGCTGACATTCAGAGTACCATAGGTTCCCTTTAATACCGGAGATGTAAACACCTCTCCAAGAGGAATATTTACATCAGCTGTGCAGTTTTCAAACTGGGTTTCCTTATCCGGATTCTCTAATCTGCGCATCTTCACAGTCATATCGGTTTTATTGCCATTCATTCCGATAACCCTGACTTTATCGCTGACATCCAGCACATCTATTATCCTTTGCTGTATAGCCTTATATTTATCATTATCCAGAGTATTTATTTTTACGGTCTCATTAAATATCTCTTCAAAATCATCTCCGATATCAGGAATCGGAAAAGCTATAATAGTAAAGCTGTAGCTGTCACCAGGAAGATATGTATTAGAAATATTACCAAGCTTATTATAAAGCTCAGAAAAAAGCTTCTTCTGCTCAGGACTGTATTCATCTACAGTGCTCTTTACAACAGGAATAAACTGCTTTTCACCAAAGGTTTCGATTACAGCAGGACCTGCAAAGCCCTTTATATCATCCTCATATTTTTTATAAAATACTGATGCCGCATCTATCCTTCTTTGAACATAGCGTAAGTCAAGAAACAGTCTGTCATCCAGCCTGTGATCATATTCAAACTGTCTGTTAGGGGAGCTTCCAATGTAACCGGTTTTAACAACTCCCTTTCTGACCAGTCTGCTGCAGCAGCTTCTGCTTATTACAGTCTTAAGCCCCATTTCTTCAAACTGTTTTTTTGCTGCTTTAACGATTCTTTCCTGTCCTATGGAGTATCTTATATTTACATATTTCTTTCCCTCAAAATCAACTCCCATAACGTCATAGCCACGTCTGAAGCCGTCTGTAAAGGAAAATGCCAGCTTGTCTATATCCTCCTGATCAAGAGAGGAAAGATACTGATACATTTTAATTTCTGTATCTGAAATATAATCTCCATACAAATATAGACTTCTTACATCAAACAGATCCGCTTCATCCATTAACCATAAAGCAGTGGAGCCTTCACACAAAAATGTATTCTCATAAAATCTCTGTTCGCTGATCATCTCAGCATAATCATAAGCATAATAATATATGGCATCCTCAACCTCACTGATCTTTGGTTTAGACTCATCCTTAAAAATGCCATAGAGATATACAAACAGTTCTAAGAGAACAACCGCTTCATAAAGCCTGTCTGTATATAACTCTGAATCAGGCTGAACTGATTGAAATATAACCGGCAGATTGATAAGCTCAGCAGCAACAAAAGAAAGACAGCTGCCATAGATTCCCAGCTTCTCATCTGCATAATCAGGATTTGAATATGAAGTCTCATAATTATCACCCAGAATATCCTTATAATACTCCGTATTTCTCTCCTGAAGCTCCTGCAGATCAGCTTTATTTATATCCATAGCCGGAAACTTATTTCTGTTGTTAAGAATGTATGTAATCCTGACTGCATTTTTATAAAAAAAATCCAGAAGATCAAGATCAGAGGAGGCGGACCTCATCTGATCTATTTCATCCGGAATCATTTCTATTCTGTCACTTATTAAATCAAGTCTTTCTAAGATATCATTTTTCATACTATATTTCCCTATTTGAAACAAAATAATTAAAACATATATAACAAAACAATCACACCTATATCAACCAACGAAAGAAGGACTGAGGCACGTTTTGTAAGAACACCTCCATCCTGATTCTTATAAGAAAGTAATCCGAAAAAAAGAGCTGTCACTGCCATCACAAATGCGGCAAGAAGTAAATACCCTAGAAATTCCGGGTTTTCACCCTTAACCACTATTGAAAATATAAGACAAAATAATATGCAAAGCAGGGAAGGCACACCAAAGAGAAAGGATATTATGGTATCTCCCGCCATTATCTCATCTGAGAATTTATAAACTTTTTTTCTTCTAAGTGCCATCTATCTATCCTTTAACAACGCCTCTTATTTCATCCAATGATTCAATACCATGTGATGCCATGAATTCTTCTATTCCCTTTATCACATCCAGTGTAGCTGTTGGATTATTGAAATTAGCTGTTCCAACCGAAACCGCTGTAGCTCCTGCCATTATAAATTCTATGGCATCCTCAGCTGTACTGATTCCACCCATACCAATAATAGGAATGGATATAGCATTTGCCACCTGATATACCATTCTTACAGCAACAGGTTTAACTGCCGGACCAGAAAGACCACCTGTTTTATTTGCAAGGGCAAAGCATCTTCTTTCTATATCAATTTTCATTCCGGTAATTGTATTTATCAGGGAAAGTCCGTCTGCACCGGCTTCTGCAGCTGCTCTTGCCATTTCAGCTATATCTGTTACATTGGGACTAAGCTTCATGATAACCGGCTGCACAGCCTTTTCCTTTATAGCTTTTGTTATATCAAAAAGAGCTTTCGGATCTACACCGAAGGCTATACCACCTTCCTTAACGTTAGGACAGGAAACATTTATCTCCATAAGGTCAACAGCCTCTTCATCGCCGAGTCTTTCAACTACTTCAAGATATTCATTAACACTGTGACCGCATACATTAACGATAACAGCTGTATCTATATCCTTTAAGAATTTCAGGTCTCTCTCAATAAATGTATCTATACCCGGATTCTGAAGACCTATGGCATTTAACATACCACTGGCAGTTTCCGCAACTCTCGGTACAGGATTTCCTTCCCAGGGATGACTTGCCACTCCCTTTGTTGTAACTGCGCCAAGGCGTGAAAGGTCAACAAAATCAGCATACTCCATACCAGAGCCAAAGGTTCCGGAAGCTACTGTTACAGGATTCTTAAGCTTTACGCCGCAAATATTAACTGATGTATCCATTATAGCTCCACCTCCTCAGCATAAAACACAGGGCCATCTACACAGACTCTCTTATTCTTAACCTTGGAATGTCCATCCACATCCTTGGATTTACAAACACAGGCAAGGCATGCACCGATACCGCAGGCCATTCTTTCCTCCAGGGAAAGCTGAGCCTTCATATCATTTTCCTCAGCATATTGTTTTATGCCCCTAAGCATAGGCTTAGGTCCGCAGGCATATATCATATCGCCCTTTATATCATACTGCCTTGCAGCATCTATAACATTTCCCTTAACACCATTTGATCCGGTATCACTGGAAATATAAACTGTAGAGATTTCTTCGAATTCTTTAAGAAGGAAGGTCTCATCCCTGAAACCAAGTATCACCTTTATATCTTCTTTTTTAAGCCCTTTATCTGAAAGCTCATGAGCAAGCTGAAGCATAGGTGGTATTCCTATTCCTCCACCCATAAGAACCGGCGAGGAAGAGTCTAGTTCATATCCATTTCCTACAGGTCCTGTTATATGTATTTCATCTCCGGCTTTTTTACCACTGAATTCAGTAGTTCCGGCACCAACAGTTCTGTAAACTATTCTGAGAGTGCCTTTACTCTTATCCAGCTCACATATACTTATAGGTCTTGGAAGCATTCTGGACTTGTCAGAACTGTATAGATTTACAAACTGTCCGCTATGAGCTTCCTTTACAACCTCCGGAGCCAAAAGTACCATGGAATAGATATCTTCCATAAGATGCTCCTGATTTAATACTTTCGCTATTGTCTTTACCATTTATTACTCCTGATTTTTAATATTAGAAACAATTTTCTCTGATATCATTTATCATATCAACAGTTGCAGTGCGGGCAGCCTCTGCAAAGCCCTCATCACCAAACCGGGAATACTTCTCGTTCTTATATGCAGCTATTATTCCTCTGGATGAGTTTACGATAGCTCCAAGGCCGTCTTCATTGAAATATCCCTTAAGATCCTTTCCTGAAGCTCCCTGAGCCCCATAACCGGGAACAAGAATATAAGTCTTAGGCATAAGCTTTCTAAGGATAACACCCATCTCAGGATAGGTAGCTCCCACAACAGCACCAACATTGCTGTAATCGCCGTCCATAGATGTATTTCCCCATTCAACAACCTTTTCAGCAACTATCTCATAAAGAGGTCTTCCATCAATCTCTCTATCCTGGAACTCACCTGAGGATGGATTTGAGGTCTTAACAAGTACAAATATACCCTTATCCTCTTTATTACAAACATCGATAAAAGGATTTACACCATCAGATCCAAGATATGGATTTACTGTCACAATATCCTCATCAAATGGTTTTATGTTGTTCTCACCAATTGTAACTGAACCAATATGTCCTATGGCATAGGATTCTGATGTAGATCCGATATCGCCTCTCTTGATATCGCCGATAACAACAAGTCCTTTTTCATGAGCATAATCAATAGTCTTTTTATAAGCTATAATTCCCGGGATTCCATACTGCTCATACATAGCAACCTGAGGCTTAACTGCAGGAATCAGCTCATAAGTGGAATCTATTATACCTTTATTAAACTCGAAAAATGCTTCAGCTACAGCATCGAGAGTATATCCAAGCTCTTTATACCATTTATCAAGTATCTGCTGAGGTATAAACTTAAGCTGAGGATCAAGTCCCACTACTATAGGTGCATTTTTCTCTTTAATTGCATTAACAAGTTTTGAAATCATATCTTTCTCCTTTATATTTATCATTGGTCCTGTCTACTTCAGATAAAGTCTCGTAAAACTTTTCTTTGTAGGTCTCTCCAATTTTTCTTGGTTCAGTTTCATTAATCAGGTAAACACCTCCTAAGTCTACTCTTTTAATATAAGACATATTAACCACATCATTTCTGTTTATCTGTATAAAGCCCCGGGGAATTTCATTATAGAAGAAATTCCTGCCTACACGATAATCATAATCTGCAGTGGTTTTATCATAGAATATAAATCTGTAAAAATCCTTATGCTTTTCATAGCAGGTAAGCTGGGTAAGACTGACAGCCTTCAGATATCCGTAAGTATTTGTCTTCAGATTATGAGCTTCCAGTCTTTTTATCCGGCTGAGTACCATTCTCAGAATTTTTACAAGATCAACTAAGCTGTCTCCATCAAACAGAATAAGTTCTCTCATTATGCCTCACCTGATTATAAGAATATTTAAACTTAAAGCCTGTACTAATAGTGGGTACAGGCTTTAATCTTTTTAATTACGGAACTGCAGGATCCGGAGGCGGTGCCTCTGTCGGCACTACCGGAGGTGGTGCCTCTGTTGGAGCTTCCGTAGGAACTTCTGTCACAGGAGCTTCTGTAACAGGTGCTTCTGTCGGAACCTCTGTAGGAGGTGAAGTTGTCTCTTCCGGAACATCAGGTTCATCATCCGCATCTCCACCACCAACCTTTTTAAACTTGGCTGTAATGGAATGGGACTGGGAAATATTCTCAAATGAATACTCTGAAACCGGGCCAACGCTCTTTCCGTCTACCTTAACATCCTTTATCTCATATCCATTTTTAGGAACTATATGTATGGTAACGCTGTCACCATTCTTACATACTACCGAATCGGAAATAGTACCTCCCTTACCTGCGGAGGTAGATATCTTAATTCCGCCCTCAACCTCGGGATGAAGTGGACATTTTGATGTAAACAATGATTTATCATATTCAAAGTTTGCACCCACAAGTGACATATTACCTTCATCGTCATAGGTTACTAAATATTCTGTTGTCTCTGGACAGGTATTTGTTGCAAGCATATGAGATTCATTACATACAACAACCTTATTTATATGACCTTTACATTGCTTCTTCGGAAGATTCTCTTTGTCATACCAGTCATTACAGGTTGGACATCCGGCAATCGGAAGAAGTCCTGTCATCTTGCAGACTGAAGCTTTAACAAGCCCCTCAGGCTGTACCCAGTCCTTCTCAGGATCATGGTTTTCCAAAGTAGCTATCTTATCCATGATGTCACGCCACATGGTCTTATGCTCATTGGTATTGATAGTAACCTGAGAATCATATCCGAACCATACAGAAGCAGTATAGTAAGGAGTCATTCCACAGAACCAGAGGTCATAGGAATGGGATGTGGTACCTGTCTTACCTGCACATTTAATACCGGTAGTCATCTTTGCTCTGGTACCTGTACCAGAATTTACAACATCCTTCATGGCATCTATCAGCTCATAGGCTGTAGTAGCCTTACACATCTTATGACTTCTCTCTTTTGGATTTGTATTATCTATTACAACATTTCCATCATGATCATATACCTTTGAATAGAATACAGGTTTTGTATACTGTCCCATATTTGCTATTCCGGCATATGCTGCTGTTATCTCAAGATTTGTTACACCGTAGGTAAGACCTCCGAGAGCAGTTGCCTGCTGTATATCAGAAAATACCTCACCGGTGGAACTTATCTTCTTATCAACAAGTGTTGTAAAGCCTTCGTTCATAAGATACTCATAAGCAACCGGAGGCGTAACAGCTGTAATAGTCTGTACTGCTATGATATTCATAGAATCTCTGATTGCATCTCTCATGGAGCTTGGGCCTCTATAGCTACCATACCAGTTTTTAACCGGAGTTCCGTTTTCGAAAGCATAAGGTTTATCATCGAAACAGGATGCAAGTCCACCCTCTGTATCAATAAACGGAAGGAAGGCTGCCAGAACCTTAAATGTAGAACCAGGCTGCCTCATGGCATTTGTAGCTCTGTCAAATCCAAGGTTTTCAGTCTTTTCTCCACGTCCACCACCTACAGCCTTAACATAGCCTGTAGACTGATCAATAATCGAAACTGATGCCTGAGGCTGAATAGCCGTTTTAAATTCTTCATTCAGGAATGTAGCACCGGTTTCATCCAGCATTGCATCCTTATATTTGTCCGCCGCTGCTCTGGCATCATCCACACTTGGATATATGTTATTGTATTTATAATTCTCTGTCTGTTTTCTGTAATAAGTCAGGAGCGTATTAGTATCATAGTTATAAGTGGTGATTCCATCCTTATCCAGAAGTGTCAGCTTATAATTCAGGGCAACTGATGTACTTGGCGGATAATAGATAGGATCATTTATGGTCTCATCAACTATAGCCTGAATATCATAGTCCTGAACCGAATAGATGCTGTATCCACCGGTATATATCTCATCATAAGCCTCTTCTTCAGATATGTCATATAATTCCATAAAATCTTTACAGAGCTGTCTCATCAGATCATCTGTATAATAGGAATTATATTCGAAGTTATCATCATTCTGCTTCTTAATCTTCTGAATACGCTCATATACATCATCATTCTTAGCTTCTGTATATTCAGCTTCAGTAAGATAACCAAGCTCAAGCATCTTATCCAGAACGTCAATACGACGATTATTATTCTTCTCAGGGAAGATAACCGGATCAAATCCGTAAGGGTTCTTGGTAATACCGGCAATTGCAGCAATTTCCGAAACCTTCAGCTCTGAAATAGGCTTATTGAAGTATCTTTCGGAAGCAGCTTCAACACCATTAACACCCTGTCCGAGATAGATAGTATTTAGATAATACTCAAGAAGCTGTTCCTTTGTATAAAGCTTTTCAAGATCCATGGCAAGATACTGCTCCTGAATCTTTCTTTCGATCTTCTGAAGCTTGGTAGTTTCGTTCATACCAACATTGAAGACCTGGTTCTTAATAAGCTGCTGAGTTATGGTTGAAGCACCTTCGTTAAAGTTTCTTGCTACAATATCCTTTACAAGAGCTCTGAAGATACCTCTCACATCTATACCATTGTGTTTCCAGAATCTTTCATCCTCTATGGAAACAAAGGCATTTATCATCTGCTCGGGTATTTCATCATAATAAACATATATACGGTTGGAATTAATAGTAGAAAGGGTATTTCTCTCATTTCCATCGCTGTCATAGATTATGGTTTTAAATCCCTTTGGTTTGATACTTATAGTGGAAACATCCGGAGCATCATCCAGGATACCCTTCATCATTCCAAAGCCTGCTCCTGCCAGACATAGGATCACAAGTACTATAAGCGCAAGAAGTATTTTTAAAAAATCAATGAAGAAACGTCGTTCAACTCTTTTGGTTTTTGACTTCAGCTTATTCTGTTTTTTAATTATTCCGTCTTTACTGAAATTCATTTCATTCCTCCAAATGAAGCTTAAACATATGTAGTATATCACTACATAGCATTTCTATCAAGTCATCTCCTTGACTGAAAAAGCTTTTTTGCAACACCAACAAACTGAACGTTGTCTTTTGTCTGTTTAAACAGCTTCAATAGATCTTCGGTAACATCTTCGGTTTTAAGGCTGTGGAACCTTGCGTGAATGATATCCAGCACTTCCTTTTCTTCAGGAGAAAGAAGCAGGTCATCCTTACGGGTTCCTGATTTAGATATATCAATAGCCGGGAACACTCTCTTCTCCTGGAGATTTCTATCCAGAACAAGCTCCATATTACCTGTTCCCTTAAACTCCTCAAATACAACATCATCCATACGGCTGCCTGTATCAATAAGAGCTGTAGCAAGAATGGTAAGAGATCCACCCTCACGCATATTTCTTGCAGCACCAAAGAATTTCTTGGGCATATGAAGCGCAGCAGGATCAAGACCACCGGAAAGAGTTCTTCCACTTGGTGGAATAGTCATGTTATAAGCTCTTGCAAGTCTGGTAATGGAATCTATAAGTATTACTACATCATTTCCACTTTCCACCAGACGCTTTGCTCTTTCTATTACCATCTCAGATACTCTTTTATGATGTTCAGGAAGTTCATCAAAGGTAGAATAGATAACCTCTGCATTTGGGCCTTCTATAGATTCCTTGATATCTGTAACTTCCTCAGGTCTTTCATCTATGAGCAGAACCAGAAGATTCATCTCAGGATTGGCAACACTTATTCTTTTGGCAATCTGCTTGAGAAGTGTTGTTTTACCAGCTTTAGGAGGTGACACTATCATACCTCTCTGTCCTTTACCGATAGGTGAGAACAGATCGACGATCCTGAGTGATACCGGCGCTCCGGGATAATCCAAATGAATTCTGTCATCCGGGAATATAGGAGTCATATCTTCAAATTTTTTCCTTTTGATAATCTCTGCCGGTTTATAGCCATTTACAGATTCTATATATAACAGCGCACTGAACTTTTCATTAGGGCTGTTTTTCTTTCTGATTGGACCTCTTACAATATCTCCAGTACGAAGTCTAAACTTTCTGATCTGGGAAGGAGCCACATAGATATCCCTGTCACCAGGCATATAATTGTCACTTCTGATAAATCCGAAACCATCAGCCATTACCTCAAGTATACCCTCGGCAACTTCATTCTCTTCAACCTTATCATTCTCAGAAGCTTCGCTGTAGCCCTCTTCCAATACTTCTGCTTCTGCAGCAGCCTCCGCTTTAGCCTCAGCATTTGAATCAGAATTTGAATCAGAATTTGATTCTGGCTTTACTTCAGGCTTTGCCTCAGTCTTTTCCTCTG